>CAYRTH010000057.1:0-19097 GCA_964427135.1 uncultured Phycisphaeraceae bacterium | reverse complement strand
GCCCTGGGACTGGATGAAACGCCTTCGCAGGAATTGTTCATGCGTTCGATTCAGCAGGCCAATCAAATGCTGGGTCGGCTTAACGCGGCGATGGAACGACGGAGTCGCATGGCATCAAGGCAGCAGCAGGTGCTCGATGCCATCAGCGCGTTTCATAACACAGCGACGCCGGGACGGTCGGTCGATGATGTGATGAGTGCGGTGGTGTGCAGCGCGATCAATGTGCTTGGAGCGGGATTTTACACGATGGTTTTTCAGGGCGGACCGGAAGACCATTGGCTGGTCTGCCAATTCAACGCCGAAGGCGGACCGACACGCAGTCAGTTGATTGATCCGCCGACGACTTGCGCGGATTTGACAAGGATCGATGCCAGTCAGCCCACGGCCTTGAACCCGATGGGCATCATGCCGATATTGGCGGACTATTTGGTGGAAGCACCGGATTTGCGATTGGTGCGGGTGTTGCCGTTGGGTTGCGGGTGGGGGACATCGGCTTTGTTGTTGCATGACCGCGCCAACCTGCCGCCCTGGCCTCAGATGTATGCACTGACCAGCACATGGGGGGCGGCGATTGCCGCAGCAGGGCAGCATGATGGGGCACGCAGATTGGGTGAGGAATTGGCTGGTGCCAATCGTGCATTGGCTGAGACACAGGACCGATTGCTGCAAACCGAATCAATGGCAAGGGTGGGTGAAATGGCGGCTGGGGCAGCCCATGAAATGAACAACCCGCTGGCGGTGATTTCAGGTCGGGCACAAATACTCGAACAGAAATTACAAGCGGGGTCACGTGAACAACAGGCGGCACACACGATTGTGGAACAAGCGCATCGGTTGTCGGATTTGATCAGCATGTTGCGCTTGTATGCGGACCCGCCACGGGCGCAGAAACAGTCGGTGAATTTACTGCCGGTGTTGGACCATGCCCTGAAAATGGCGATCGGTAAAAATGATGTACCCAAGTCGGCGCTGACGGCGATACAGACCAATTTGCGGGTGGAGCCGGCGACGTTGCAGGCACAGATGGACCCGCAACAGATCAAAGATGCACTGGTGGAGTTGATACTCAATGCTTATCAGTCGCAGCCCAAGTCGAGCATCACGCTGGCGGCACGATTGCTGGATGGTTCAAGGCAATTGCTGCTGGACGTGACCGACGATGGCACGGGTATGGATGAACATACCCTGGCACATGCGATGGACCCGTTTTTCAGCAATCGGCCGGCGGGTCGTCGGATCGGCATGGGTTTACCCCGTGCGCAGTTGCTGGCGGCAGCGCATGGGGGGCGGGTGGAGCTGCGCAGCATTGCCGGGAAGGGAACCACGGCGAGTATTCTGCTGCCACTGGATTACGTGGCACGAAGCGCCGATAGCAGAAAGTAGAGCGGTGATCGGACGATTGATTGATGAATGACCGAATACTCGTCCGTACATTCAGGGATCAAGGTGACGCGAGGTCAACATGCGGAGGTTTTGGGAGCAGGAGAAAGCCGTGGCCGGATTAAACCCTGATCAACCTAACCACGAGCGCGATGCGCGTGATCGTGACAAGCATGGTGCACCTGCGAGTGTGCCGATGCGTGTGCTGGTGGTGGATGCACAACCATCGCTCAAACCATTACTGGATGCAGGGCTGTTGGGTGCACAAGTTCAGGTGCATTATGCGGATTCGTTGGTGCAAGCACGAGCTCAGGTTGCAGCAGGCAAGGTTGATTTGCTTTTGATGGGGTCGGACCTCAAGGAACAGGCGACAATTCGGTTGCTAGCGGATATCGCACGACATCGACCGACGACACGGACGGTGCTGGTGACGGATCAGCCGAGTTTGGAGATGGCACTGCGGGCGATGCGTGCTGGGGTCAGTGATGTGATACCAGCCCCGGTGCAGCCGGGCGAACTGGCGCAGCGGTTGCAAGGGGTGATGAAACTGGTGCAACGCGAACGACGTACACGCAGGCGTTTGCGCAGGTTGCGACGGTTGTGTCAGAAACTCAATCAAGCCCGTCAGGAAATCGCCCAGCAGGTCGATGTATTGTGTGGCGACCTGGTCAATGCGTACCAGGATTTAGCCAGCCAGATGCAACAGACAATGCACAGCAGTGAGTTTGCGGTGACGACCCGCGGCGAACTGGATTTGGAACACTATGTGCGAAAGGTGTTGGAATACGTGTTGGAAAAGGCCGGGCCGACGAATGCGGCGTTGTATCTGCCGGCGGGGGGTGATGAGTTTGCCCTGGGCGGGTATGTGAATTATGACCTGTCATCGGGGGCACCGGATTTGTTGCTTCAGGACATTTGCGATCGGCTGGTGGAACGCATTGCCGATGAAAACCAGACGATGACCCGCACGGGTTCGCAAGCGATTGGCGAATGGGCGGGGGAGGCGATACCGGGGTTGAGTGATTGTCAGGTGCTGTCAACATCGTGCACACACAAGGCGGATACGCTGGCGGCGTTGGTGTTGTTTCGACATCAATCGCAGCCGTTTGGGGAGGAAGTGAAGGCGGCAATGGATGCGGTGCGTCCGATGATCGGGGAAGGATTGGCGAAAATTATAAGAGTGCATCATCGTTGTTTTGTTGATCCGCCGGAGGAACAACGCGGCGAGCAGCGAAGAGCGGCGTGAGGGCCGAGTGGCCTTAAATTTTACATTTTCAATTGATTGATCGTCTAATCAGATAATCGCCCAATCAACTACGGGTTGCCACCCGCGGCTATAAAGACTTTATATTGATCAGCCCAGGCACGGGTGGCCGTCGTAAAACCGCAGTTCAATTCACATTAAGTGAATTGTGCGTAAACTGTCGGCATGGTAAAGCGAAAAAAAGACGGTCAAAATGATGCGGTGACCAACACTCAAGATATCAGTGCGACCAGTCACAAAACAAACGTATTGGCGACGGCTAAGCCATGGGAACACGCCAAGGAAGGGGGGTCGGAAGCGGACCCGATGGCGATGCGGTTTGTCGAGTCGCTGTCGTACGATCGTCGGCTGTACAAATATGACATCGCCGGGTCGATCGCGCATGCGCAGATGCTGTGCAAGGTAAAGCTCATCACCAAGGTGGAACTCAAGGCGATCACCCAAGGGTTGAAAGAAATCGAAGCCGAGATCGAGGCTTGTGGCGAGGCGGATGGTGATGGTTGGCCGGGCTGGGTGCAGGCGTATGAAGATGTGCATATGTGCATCGAAAAAGCGCTGGTGAACAAAATCGGCATGAGCATCGGCGGGAAACTGCACACCGGTCGATCACGCAATGACCAAGTGGCGTTGGACTTAAAATTGTGGATCATCGCCAGTGTGTGTCAGTTGCACGGCAAGGTTGAAAAGGTCGGAGAGGCGCTGGTGACCTTGGCGGAAAAGCAGGGCGATATGGTGATGCCCTCGTACACCCATTTGCAGCGGGCACAACCGATCGTGCTGGGCGGCGAACTGGCAGCCTGGTACACAGCCTTGATGCGGGCACAAAGCCGATTCTGGCAACTACTGGTGGTGGATGATGCCAACCCGCTGGGGTCGGGGGCGATTGCGGGATCGAGTTTGCCGCTGGATCGGAAGATGACGGCAAAGCTCACGACGTCGGCGGAAGTGACAGGTATGTTCGGCGGACCTGGTGACAGCAGTATCGATGCGACGGCTTCACGCGATGCAGCCTGTGACTTTTTGTACGCCCTGGCGATGACGAGCATGACATTATCACGTTGGGCGGAACAGTGGATTTTGTACGCATCGACGGAATTTGGTTTCATCAAGCTGGACGACAAGTACACGACCGGTTCGTCGATGATGCCGCAGAAGCGCAACCCGGACATGCTGGAGTTGATACGCGGTCGGTGCGGGAATGTTTATGGTCATCTGGTGGCGCTGCTGACGATACTCAAAGGTTTGCCGATCGGATACAACCGGGATTTGCAGGAAGATAAGCGTCAGGTGTTCGCAGCGTATGACATCGTTTGCGATTGTTTGGACATGGCTGCGGGCATCATCGCAACGACGCAGTTCAAGGAAAAGCACATTCAAGCGGGGTTGGATCGTGGTTTTTTGGATGCGACGAGTCTGGCGGATTATCTGGTGACCAAGGGGGTGCCGTTCCGGGTGGGGCATCAGATTGTGGGAGCACTGGTGCGAACTTGTGAAAATCGCGGGTTGTACAAACTGGAACAGTTGAAGCTCGCGGATTTCAATCGGGCGTGCAGCGATGCCAAGCAGCCGGGGGTGGTGAAGAAAGATGTGTATGAGTGGTTGGGGCCTGCGAATGTGGTGAAGCGATATCGAACCCATGGCAACGCGGGGGTCAGCGGATGGCGGCAAGCGATGGGGATGAAAACGAAGTGACCAAGTGGTCAAGTGGCCGAGTGAAAAAACAAGACAGTAACGCCCTTACCCAATACCCCGATGGTTTTCGCAGTGGGAAAGGGTGGTTATCAAAGGTGCAATGAATGTCGGTGATATTGACGGTATTGATCGGGCCGGATAAAGGCAAACGATTTGTGCTGCCGGATAATGAACCGCAGCAGATCGGGCGGAGCAGTGAAAGTCTGCCCCTGGCGGATCAGACGATATCACGACGCCACGCGGAACTGACCCCCGATGAGGGCAAGTGGTACATCAGTGATTTGCAGAGCGCCAACGGTACGTATGTGAATGGGGAGCGGGTGAAGGGCAGGTTGTTACTGCAACCGGGGGATCAGATTCGCACGGGCAACAGTGTGTTCGTGTTTGGCAAGGAAGCGCCGAAAACCAGGTCACGCGCGGTGCGCATGGCGCAGCCGGGCGAGTTGGATGCGCATGTCGAAGCGACGGTGGCCAGCAATGATGATTCGATGATCATGGCTGTGCCGGAGCCCAACGAAGCGGCGGTGTTTCAACTCAAGGTGATTTACGAACTGACGCAACTGATCGGTTCCAACATCGATCGGCAGGAGTTGTTGGAAAAAGTACTGGGGGTGGTATTCGATTATTTTCAGGCGGATCGCGGTTTCATATTGATGATTGATGACAAGGCGGAGCGACTCGACCCAGCCGTGGTGAAGTATCGGATTGCCCCGAAAAAAGAGAAGGACAAAGCGATCACGGTCAGCCGAACGATTGTGAATCATGTACTGCGCGAAGGGGAGGGGGTGCTGTCGAGCAATGCGCAGACAGACAGGCGGTTTTCATCGGGCGAAAGTGTGACACGGTATGGGATTCGATCCGCTTTGTGTGTACCGGTGAAGTTCAAAGATCGCAGTTTCGGGGTGATTTATTTGGACAGTCAGATCGCCAATTACACCTACACGGAAGATCAATTGCGATTGCTGACAGCGGTGGGGGTGCAGGTGGGGTTGGCACTGAACAACGAAGAACAGTACGCACAACGGGCAGCCCGCGAACGATTGGCAGCAGTGGGGCAGACGGTGGCATCGTTGTCGCATTCGGTGAAAAACATCATTCAAGGGTTACGCGGCGGGGCGGAAGTGGTGGAACTTGGGCTGCGCAAGGAATCGCTGCAAACGGTGCGTGGCGGATGGGACATTGTGGCCCGTAATTTGGAACGCATCAGTCAGTTGACGATGAATATGCTGGCGTTTTCCAAGCAGCGCAGGCCGGATTTGGAAATGACCAATTTGCAGCATTTGGTGGAGGATGTACAGGCTTTGGTGCAAAGGCAGTTTGATGCCAAGAAGGTGGCGCTGATTGCGGATGTGGACCCGAACATGCCGCCGTTCCCGGTGGACCAGGGCGGGTTGCATCAGGGGCTGCTTAATTTGCTGAATAATGCGTTGGAAGCGGTGCAGCCGGAGACGGGGGCGGTGAGTTTGCGTTGTCACTTCGAGGAGGGATCACAGACGGTGCGCATCAATGTGGGGGACAATGGGGAAGGGATTGAACAGGTACAACGGCAGCATTTGTTTGAGCCGTTTCATTCAACCAAAGGACAGAAGGGCACGGGACTGGGGTTGGCGGTGACGCGGAAAATCGTGGAGGAACACGGGGGAACGATTCAGGTGGAAAGTTCGCCCAAAACCGGGACGGTATTTACGATCGAATTACCGATGCCGACGTCGCCGGGCGAGAAATCGACCGAGACGATGGGGCCGGTGGCGGGGGATGAGTTGGCGCAGGACAAGGGTGAATAGAGCTGATGTGGGTAGAGTGACGGCGCATTGCATTTTTATACTATAAATCAATCATAATTTAAACATAAGCAACGCCCTCACCCGGCCTCGATGACTCGGCCACCCTCTCCCGGAGGGAGAAGGGGTAAAAAATTACGTAAATTGTTCTAATTGAACGATTTTTTCATATCAAGAAGCGGGTGATTGGCAGGCAAATCTTTGTACACTGCGGGGATGATGAAACAAGTTGGGTGGATGATCATTTTGTGTTTATGGTTCACCAGTCAACCGTCTCTCGCGGAGCGGATTGAACTGAACACCGGTGAGGTATTGATCGGAAAGGTTATCGCGTCCGATCAAACACAGATGGTCGTCGATCACCCGATACTGGGGCGATTGACCATTCCGCAGTCCGCTGTTCGGCTGATTGTTGCTGATGATCGCCCGGTGACGCAGGGCGAGGCGCAAACGATGGGTGAAACTGACAAGCCTGCCGAGTCAGGCCCGGAAAACAGCACGGCCGCGCAGGCACTGGCAGGCGGCGCAGAAAATGACACGACCATCATTGCCGACAACCAAGCGACATCCACCCGCGGTTTTTGGGAGCAATGGAAATCAACACTGGACCTGGGTTTGTCCGGTGAGGAAGGTTCCAATCGCAAAACCAATATTCGCGCAGCTCTGCGTTCGCAGCGTGAGGTGGTGGACAACCGCACGCGGATTAGCGGCAGTTATCACCTGGGCACGGACCGCAGCCAACGTAACCGACAGGAATTCACCACCACCCTTGGCAACGATTGGCTAATGCCGGAATCACTCTGGTTTTATTTTGCACAGGGTCAATATCAATTCGATGAATTCAAGGATTGGCGGCATCGGTTGTCGGGCGAGGGCGGTGCGGGTTATGAGTTGATTGAAACCGAAACGATGAAACTGCGTGTGCGCAGCGGGCCGGGGGCTTCATATGAATTGCAGGGGGAGCGCCGGGGCCTGCGCCCGGAATGGGTGGCCGGGGTGGAATGGGAATGGCTGCCCGCCCAGCGTCATAAATTCACCTTCACCAATGTGTTTGTGCATGACCTGATGACCATGGACCGATACCGCAACAAATCCGTCGGGGCATGGACGATCCGACTCGACGACGAGTACCGCATCAACCTTCGGCTGTCGGTCGACAACGAATACGACTCATCGCCCCTGGAAGACCGCACCAACAACGACCTCAAGTATTTCGGCGCCCTGCAGTGGGAATTTTGAACGGAAAATGAAGTGGTCAAGTGGTCGAGTGGCCAAGTGGCCGAGTGCAGAAACCCACGTTGAGTAGCAGAGTGTTTTCATGATTGGGACATGACATTGAAATGAACGCATCACGGTATGGTTTAACCCAAACCACACATTCGAACTTATCGTAAATTATGGCCATGCGATGCGAATCACCCACCGCGGTACTGCCTCAATTGGCGGACGTTGAAAACTACCTTCCCTGTCAATGGGATTTTGCAAAAAGCGATGAACAGCGTGCATACTGGCTGGCGCTGTATCGTCGTAACTTTCCACGACTGCTGGAAGAAGCACGAGCTGAGGCACAAGAGCGAGGCCAACCCCCGGAATTGACCGAGCACCAAATCACTCAGGCACGCAATCATTTGTTTGCGTTTCTGGATCGTGTCGAACACGACATCGCAGAACTGGGGCGGGTGGACATTCTGCGCATCAGCATGGAACGTGAAATCGCGCTGCGTCAGGCTGGCATTGCGGACCCATTTCGCTGGGCCAAGGAAAAGGAAACCGCCACATCACTGCAAATACTGCCCGGTGTGTTGGCGGAATTGGATGCGCTCCCGGAGCATGAGCGGGCAGAGCGCATTGTCAGGGGCATATTGGCGGGTAATTTATTCGACCTCAACGCGGCGGGGGCAGCCGAACTGTTCAAAAAAGGGCAACTGGATTTTCGTTTGACATTGGCCAAGCTCAAACCTCGGCCGTGGGTGGTCGATCACCTGGACGCATGGGTCGAACGTTTGCATCGCGGCCCCAACTATCGACAAGCCCTGCTGTTTTTGGACAACGCCGGTTCGGATGCGATTCTGGGCATGATTCCCTTTGCACGTGACCTGATAAAGCGCGGTGTGCCGGTGATACTGGCCGCCAACACCAGCCCGTCGCTCAACGATATCACGCATGATGAACTCATGCAGGTCATGCAACAAATCACCTCATGGGACGCGACCTTGGCGCAGGCATTGGCAGTCGGCCAATTGCAACTGCTACCCAGTGGTAACCCGGCACCGCTCATCGACCTCACCAAACTTTCACCGCAACTGGTCGAAGCGGCGGCACAAGCTGACCTGGTGGTACTCGAAGGCATGGGTCGCGCCATTGAAAGCAACTGGAACGCGCGGTTTGGTTGTGATGTGATTCGCACGGCCATGATCAAGGACGGCGGCGTGGCCTGGGTATTCGGTTGGCAACTCTATGACCTGGTCTTTCGTTTTGATCCGCAGAAGTAGTTGGGGGCGGGTGTTATTTCCACGCCTGAGCTTCATGTCCTCATGAAGCTCAGGATGATTCACAAACAACTGACAATAGGATTTCAGGATCAATACCATCCTGATCTTCATGCAGACATGAAGATCAGGCGTGAAAAAACAATACCATCGTGAACTCACTTGAAGACAATCAAGTTCAGGCGTGATGATGAGTTGTTATGCACCAGTTCAAGCGGTCATCTGATTCACCTGTTCACGCAGAGCCAGCATGAGATGTTGGGTGATGTCGCCGACCTGTCCGAGCCCGATTTCGTTTTTATCCACCTGCGTCGCCGGCAGAACGTACCAACTCGAATTGGTCAGAAAAACTTCATCCGCGCCCAGCAGTTCATCGACCGTGAACAATCGCCTTTCAACATGAACTCCCATTTTTTCCGCCAACTCAATCACAGCCGCACGTGTGACCCCCGGCAGCACACACGAAGGTACATCCGACCTGGGCTGGCTTGGCTGTGCGTCATTGCCTTGCGGTAAAGTCACCGATTCGCCGCGCACATGAGGCGTGATCAATGTGTCGTCTTTCACCATGAATAAATTGCTGATCGCGCCGCTGACGACGTGGCCGGTGATGCTCAACCACAAGGCTTCATGCGCCCCGACCACAGCCGCCTGTCGCAGGGTTCGCAATCGACCCCAATACGAAAGTGTTTTGTGGCCGGTCAAAGGGTCCAGCGGGTTGGCGTAAGCCGGGGCAATCAGCACACGCACGCCCCGTTCAAAAAAGGCAGGGTCGTACACGGTGGGGGGGCTGACGACAATCAGCACCGTCGGCAAAGGTTCGGGTTGACCCGCTTGAGGTGGTCTGAGGAGTGACAAACTGCCTGCGGTGAGCGTCAGACGAATGCGCGCATCACTCAATTCATTGGCCGCCAGCGTCATGTTTACCGCTTGTGCCAGGGGTGCAATTTCCAACTTGCGGACCAGGCCCAGGGTGATCGCACTTTGAGCCAGGCGTTCAAGGTGTTGTTGCAGTCGAAAAACTTTGCCGCCGTGGGCTGACATGGTTTCGAACAAGCCCACCCCATGTTGCAGCCCGGCATCGTCAAAAGAAATGCGTGCTTCATCAGCGGGAATGATTTTGCCGTTGAAAAAAACGTTCATCATGAAATTCAATGTCCCAGGGGCGTGCTTCGGTTTAACTCGCAGTGATACTCTTCAATGACTGATCTGGTGGGGCAGGCCTCTGGCCTGTCAATGAGCCGAAGGCTCATGTTCATGCACCCCTGGTTCGATATGGGCTGTTTGCCCATTGGCAGGCGGGACGCCCGCCCCACCTAGTTTCAAGTTATGAAGCAGTCTCTACGCGGACTTGATTCTACGGAGGGATATCGTACACTGTGTCGCTCTGGCGATCAGCCGCGGGCGTGGCGAAATTGGCAGACGCGCAAGGTTCAGGTCCTTGTGGGGCTAAACACCCCGTGTAGGTTCAACTCCTATCGCCCGCATTGCTTTCCATTTTCGACATTCGAGCCGAATCGTCACCCAAGCCCTGTCAAACAGGGCTTATTTAATTTTGACATACGGCTTGCCCCACGACTCGGCGACCATGTGACCTGCCATTCAATTGTGAAACAACAAACTGATTTGCCCTTACTGCCGCATCAGGCCTAGCATCGCTCTGTTGTGATGAATCAGTCCTTCAACGACCTGCCATCAAATGCCAATCACGGAGTACGACCCTTGGATACCTTTGCTGCCATTTACGCGCGTCGATCGGTCAAGCAATTCGACCCGACCCACCAGCTCACCCGTGATGAAGAAACCAAGTTACTCCAAGCGGCGATCCAATCGCCGACCAGTTTCAACATTCAACACTGGCGGTTCGTCATTCTGCGCGATCCGCACTTGCGATTGACCATTCGCAAGGAGTTGGGGTTTGATCAAGCGCAGATGACCGATGCTTCGCTGCTGATTTTGATGACCGCCGACCTCAAGGCTTGGAAAAAACAACCGGAACGTTATTGGCAAAACGCACCCAAGCCAGTGGCTGACATGCTCGTGGGCTGGATGGGGCCGTTTCATGAGGGGCGTGAATGGTTGCAACGCGATGAAGCCCAGCGCTCCATCGGCATGGCCATGCAATCGCTGATGCTGGCCGCCAAGGCGATGGGGTACGACTCATGCCCGATGATCGGCTTTGAAATTGAAAAGCTCGCCAAGCTGATCCGCCTGCCCGATGATCATGTCATGGGCGCGATGGTGGCCATCGGCAAGGGCACCAAAGCCCCCTGGCCCAAACCGGGTCAGTTGCCCCTAAGTGAAGTGGTGATTGAAAATAAGTTCGCGTGACACTACCGCTGTAATCCATTTGTCGACGATCAGGTTGCTATGGCGCCGCCGCCCCCGGCGGTGTGATGAACCAAGGTAATTCACCCCAGCCGGGGGCGGCTGGGCTACAAAGATTCATCTCAAACCACAGTCTGCATAGCCGCGGGTGGAAACCCGCGGTTTGGTTTAACCCACCCATCCAACTCAATAACCCAACCTGCAATACGTAGTTTTCCCGTTGCCGTGAATTCAAAAGTACGGTATTTGTTAGGGTAAGCAAAAGGTTGATTTTCAACCTTGCGGGAGGCCTGCCGTGCTGCGCTATCTGTTTGTCGATATGAACAGTTTTTTCGCCTCGGTGGAACAGCAGGAGCAGCCGACCCTGCGCCATCGACCGGTGGGGGTGGTGCCGGTAATTGCCAACACCACCTGCTGCCTGGCCGCCAGTTACGAGGCCAAGGCGCTGGGCATCAAAACCGGCACACCCGTGTACGAAGCCAAACGGCGCTGTCCGAAAATTCAACTGGTCCTTGCCCGGCCCAATGTGTACGTCACCTATCACCATCGCATCATCGCAGCCGTCGAATCGTGTCTGCATGTCGATCAGGTCTGCTCGATCGACGAAATGTACGGCCGACTGCTGGGCGAAGAACGTCAACCCGAAAGGGCGGCTGTGATCGCGCATCAGGTCAAGGCTGCCATCCGTGCACAGGTCGGTGATTTCATTCGCTGTTCCATCGGCATCGCCCCCAACCCCTGGCTGGCCAAGGTCGCCTCCGATATGCAAAAGCCCGACGGCCTGACGATGATTCTGCCCCAACAGATGCCCGAAGCGATTTACAAACTGGCACTCACCGATTTGCCCGGCATTGCCCGCAACATGCAGGCTCGCTTGCAGGCCCATGGGGTTGAACACGTTCACCAACTCTGTCAGCTTTCGTTGGAGGAATTGTCCAAGATTTGGGGCAGCAAAGTGCTGGGGTCGATCTGGTGGCATCAGTTGCGCGGCTGTGATTTACCCTGGCGACCAACCCGTCGGCGAACCGTGGGGCACTCGCATGTGCTGCCACCCCAGTGGCGCAGCCCGGCCAGGGCGCATGCGGTGTTGGTGCGATTGATTCACAAGGTGGCAGAGCGTCTGCGTCGCATCGGTTACTGGGCGGGGCACATGACCGTGGCGGTGCAAATGTATGATGGGCCGGGGTGGGTCAGGCGGATGCCGCTGGGCTTGTGCCGGGACACGCTGACGATGTTGCAGGCCCTGGAAAAAGCGTGGGAAGAGAAACCGCAGGGCACGCCGTATCACGTGAGCGTGGTGCTGACGGATTTGGTGGCCCAGGGGAGTGCCCCCTTGCCGTTGTACCCGGAGCAGGTTCGTCGCAACGCCCTGGCGGACGTGATGGATCGACTGGCGGGCAAATACGGCAAAGACACGCTTTACTTCGCTGGCATGCACGGCGCCCAGCACACCGCCCCGACACGCATCAGTTTCACGCAGATACCCGATGCGCAGGAGTTTGGAGGTGATCATTTTCAAGACACGCCATCACCCGGCCTCGGTCGCCGGGGGGTGTGATTAACAAAGCGGCGGATGGTATCCGCCGCTTTAACAAACCCACCGCCGAGGGCGGCGGTGCCACACGCAAGCATCAACCTATCACGCCATGGTTTCCAGCATCGCCATGCTCACCGAATGGTGCAGCGATTCCTTGTTGAGCCAGCGACGAAACTCATCGATGGCGTAGTCGGCCATGCGAATCACTTCATCACCAATCGACCCGGCAATGTGCGGCGTCAAAAATACGTTGGGCAAACTGTAAAGCGGCGAGCCTTCGACAGGGGGTTCCGGCAGCGTCACATCCAGCAGGGCGGTCAGGTCCGAGCGACGGGTCAGCACATCAATCATCCCCGGTTCATCGACCGTCGCACCACGGCCGGTGTTGATGAAGGTGGCGTTCTCGGGCATGCGGTCAAACAAATCCTTGCGCAACATCCCCACCGTGGCCGGCAGGTTGGCCAGGTGATTACTCACCACATAGCCACGTGAAAATGCATCCTCCAGTGACACTTTTTCAACCCCTAGCTCGGCTGCGTGTTCATCGGATAAAAACGGATCAAACACAATCACCCGCAACTCATAAGCCTTGAGCAGATCGATCACCAAGCGACCAATCGCGCCGGCTCCCAGCAGGGCGACCGTGGCTCCGAAATTACCGCGCCCCTTGAAACTGTTACGCCAGGCATCGCGCGACCGACATTGACGCATGTTGCCAAACACGCCCTTGGTGGCAAGCACGATTTGTGCCACCGTGAACTCCGCCACCGGGCGACCATTGGCACGCCAGGCACTGGTTACCGTGACGTTGCGATCCAACAGCGGCTTGGCAAAACTCTGCACCGAACCGGCTGCGTAAAACACGGCTTGCAACTGAGGCAGTTGATCCAGTTGGGGCGGGGTGAGCTTGGGCATACCCCAGGTGGAAAAAATCACTTGCGTTTTAGCGAGCATGGGCAGGTGATCGTTCAAGGTTTTGGCTTCAACGATGTGCGGATATATTTGTGTGTGTGCTTGCAGCCGTTCACGTCGGCCCTGGGCGTACACGCGTGCAATGGAATTTGCATCACCAAAAAAAGCCGAGTCGATCATGATCAGTTACATCCTTGGCCACTGATGAAAAACCGCTGGTATGCGGTATGGTGACGGTCGTGTATTGCCGACGCTTGTTTGCTTATGTTCAATGAACGCAACCATCCGACAATCATCGTCAGGCTGGGGTTTGCTCGATCAGCCGTTCAAAATAACGTAAGGCATTGAGTTCCAAGCGTATTTGTTTTAGCAGGGATGATGAAGACGGCGAGTCTGCGCTTTTTTCAAGTTCGGCAAAATAACCCCTGATTTTAGCCAGCCGGGCATCACGTTCAGCGATCCCTCGTTCGTGCAACTGACGCAGGGTTTGCTGATCATCATGACTGCTGGCGGTTTCCATCACCTCGCGGATTTCGAGCATATCCTCCAATAAATCGGCCGGAAGCGACTTGTCCTGTTCCTTGCTCGGCCCGCCCAGCAACTTCAGCAACACATCCGCACGAGCTTCGGAATCCGTCAGCACACGATACGCCTGGTTGATCAATGAGATTCGTTCCGCAGCGTCAGCTTGCTCCATCGGATCGGCAAATCGGTCCGGGTGGTGGGCAGCCGAGGCTGATAAATATTCACGTCGCAGTTGCTGCACATCGACAGCGAACGAGCGTGGCTGATTCAAAATCGCAAACGGATCAAACATACGGGATAGTGTAACCAACGCAAGCCAGTGCATTCACATCATGAAGGGAACAAAATCATCCGCGTGAACAGACGTTCGAACCGACGTATGACCCGTGAGCCGACATGCAAAGACGTCCGCACGAACTCACAAAAAGATGCAAAGCCATCCCCCTCAACGCCAACCCTATTCCCATTGAACATAACATACATTATAGGACGTTAAGAAGGGGGTTGGTAGGGCAGTCGTCGCGCCTGGCAATGAGCCGAAGGCTCAAATGAATTGTGTGTGCTTTTCAAAGTTCGTCCGCGATTGAAGCCATCAAATCACAAGTTATGGTGATTATCGTTGCATCACTTAGAGCCTATCCGAATACCCCGGTGTCAGCACCGAGCCACGTCGGCATTGCTCAGGGCGCGGAGGGCGAAGCAGGCGATGCCGCCCGACAAAGCCATGGGCTATGTCCGCGTGGCGAATGCAAGCGGGGTATTCGGATAGGCTCTTAGCCCCCGGTCATTGACCGGGGGGCAAAATGCCCGTGTAAACGACGGTGGTCGATGGGTGAAGTACCATGCCTCTTTGCTACGCCATCTTTAGGTATTCGATTGCCCGCAGTTTGTATCAATTCGGCACGCACTCGTACCACAGCTATACTTCATCATGATCGATTCACAACTAATTCAGATCAAAAAGTATTGACGTGCCATCATGTGACCGTGATAATCGTTACGGCGTCGCCACACTTCCTGGTGCGTCACCAGGATGGCCGCAGTAGTGAATCATAGGTTAGCAGCCCATTAATTTAGAGGTTCTCCACCAGTTTATACGACTTTTTTCAATGGGCTGTTAGGCCACCGAGAAACAGTGCTTGCATTGGGGAACATGTGCCAGACTTCCTTTTCTCCTACCGTGGCGACCCGGCCGTAACGAGCGATCAGACCCCTACCGAAGCTCGTGAAGGCCAGGCTCGTTTCGATGCTTGGGTTGTTTCGCTGGGCGAGGCGGCGGTGATCCCGGGCACGCCTGTGACAAACTGTCAACGGATCGCGGGAAGAAACCAGACGCGAGATGCGAATGCGGATTGCGTTTTGGGCTTTTCGATCATCCGAGCGGACAACCTGCAAGCGGCCCTGCGCCTCGCGCGAGCCTGCCCACACTTGGAATGGGGCGACCTCGAAGTGGCTGAATTGTCGGCAAGGTGTTCCTCGCCACCGCCGGTGCCCGAGGTGGCCTAACCAACGGTTTCAGTTGACCCCGCCACAGCGGGTTAACAATTAAGCCCGTAAAGTAGAATGTGTTATCGGTCGTACGTCTGCTTTCGCAGGCTGGTCGGAACGCAGTGTAGATTCGCCGTGGTGAACAACTGAGTCTTTACGTTATGCGGCACAGCATATGCTTGGGCTAAAGCGCGATACTGTGTGTCTTTCGCCGCATGATCCGAAGTGGGATCATGCGTTTGAACATGCACGCCGCGAACTCGTTGAACCGCTCTGTTTCTGCGGTTGCCGTATCGAGCACGTGGGAAGCACTGCCGTTCCTGGCCTGCCCGCCAAGCCAATTCTTGACATCGCGATCGGGTTGGTGGCCGGATCGGAGTTTGAACCGGTGAGTGCAGCGATCGTCCGGACTGGCTATTTCTATCGAGGCGATGTCGGCGCGGACGGTGGCCACCTGTTTGTTCGCGAGTCTGCGCCGGAGTTTCGGACCCACCACGTACATGTCGTGTATATGGGCGATCCACAGTGGGAGAACTATCTCACCTTCCGCAATCTCCTGCGGCGCGACCCCGATGCAGCGGCGCGCTACGCCGATGCGAAGCTGCGCCTGGCTGCAACCGCGGGAGATCGCAAGTCCTATACGGCGGGCAAAGCGGCAATCATTAAAGAATTGCTCGCGAGTGCAGGTGCCGCATAACCCCCCCCACTGCAACGGACCGGTCCGTGGGGTACACACACGCTCGAAGGCCGGTTGCGTGGCCGACCACTGAACGGTTCTAGATTATGCGTCACATGCCATATTACCTCCGCTGCGGAACGCCATGACATTGCATCTACGGATACTTACACCGACTGATGGATCCGCCTTTTTCCAGGGTCTCAAAGAATTCGAAGGCGACGATCTCGCTTGGTATACGTTCATCTGGAAGCCCGGCATGTTGTATAGCGACATGCTCGACCGCCTGAGAAAAGATTCCGCCGGCGAGGATCTCGCCCCGGGCCGTGTCGCTCATACGATGCTGTATGCGTTTGTAGACGATTGCATCGTCGGACGCCTGAGCGTACGGCACGAGTTGAACGAACGCCTTCGACATCGTGGCGGCCATATCGGTTACGCGGTAGCCAAGAGATTCAGGCGAAAAGGCTATGCTACCGAAATAGTACGGCAGGGCCTCATTTTCTGCGCCAAACTTGGCATTCATCCGATCATGGTCACCTGCGGTGACACGAATACCCCTTCCTGGAAGATCATTGAACGATTCGGCGGTAAATTGCAGGACACCATTTGGGACGAAGAAGACAAAGAAATGACCCGGCGATACTGGATCAACCGCGAAGTCCGATGTGGCGCCTAACCGGTGATGCTTGGCCGTTAGGCAGAAGTG
The DNA here is from genome assembly GCA_964427135.1 of uncultured Phycisphaeraceae bacterium. GTDB lineage: Bacteria > Planctomycetota > Phycisphaerae > Phycisphaerales > Phycisphaeraceae > JAJXSS01. Next base: position 2,316 of record CAYRTH010000057.1, on the reverse strand, counting down.
GAACGATCGATGAAGATACTACTGGGCGGCGGTGGGTCAGCTCAGCAGGAAGCAACCGTGCTCGCCCACTTCGCTTCACTGGTTCCTTTGGGTGGCCGGGTATTGAATCTTCCCTGGGCGATACCCGATCCCGGAGAACCCCGCCTGCACGAATGGATCACCGGCACGCTTGGTCCTCTTGGCGTGAGTAGAGTCGAGACGGCCTCAACGGTCAGTCGATCTGCCTTGGAGCGACTCAACTCGTTCGACGCAGTGTTCGTCGGTGGAGGCAACACATACCTTCTCTTGGCGCGCCTCCGCGAAACTGGGATGGCGACCGCCTTGACCGAGTTCGCACAACGCGGACGTCCTTGTTACGGAGGAAGTGCCGGCGCCATCGTTTTCGGCGCAAGTATCGCCACCTGTGCGCACCTCGATCGGAATGATGTCGGCCTCGTGGACTTGACCGGCTTGAACCTGTGCCACGATCGCGCGATCTGGCCTCATCACGTTGAGCGGGACCACGAGCGTATTATCGCGTTCATCGATCAAACAGAAATGGAAGTTCTTAGCGTACCCGAGAATGCGGGAATCAGGGTCGAATCGGAAGCGATCGGCTCGCTCGGCGACGGCGCGGTGATTCGATGGCACCGTTCGGGACGGGAACGAGTCCCCTCGTGGGTCTCGGCCTAACAGAAAGCGAGACGGGGAAAGCCAGACCGGAACGCAGATAGATTTCGCTGGAAGCATCAGCGTTCCCGGAGGTGACCACACCCCGCCGCCACCACCGATCGATCAGCGCCGCAAACACTTCCTATCAACTCTGCTGCCTGATCAGGTTCTCCTTGACCTGATCGCTATCCTGCAAAATCATGCAGAACTAAACAGCCCTGAAGCACGTAATGTTCCGATTTGATAGTCAGGCGAATCGACGGTAAATTACGCGACTGATTCAGGTCGGCTGGGTAGCTCAGTTGGTAGAGCGTGGCACTGAAAATGCCGAGGTCACCGGTTCGAGCCCGGTCCCAGCCATTGCCAATGCGTCATACGCACGCAGAATCGCCTGCCCTTCTTCCGTCAACATCGCTTCCATCGGGTCCGTCGCCTGTTGTGTATCCCGCAACGTCCCCTGATCCTCTGCTTTTCGCAAGCCCTGAAACGTCGTCAGAATGTATGCCGCATTCGCTCGGCTGATACCGTAAAGGTGAAAGTACGCCGCATCCAGTTCCGCCCTCAACTGCTCACGTTCCGATGAGTTCCAGCGACAAACATGTTCCGGTGGATGGAACTTGCAAGCCTCTGCCAAGGGCTTCATGTCCTCCGCCGTGCAACTGAGCTTGAGCACCCGTTCACTGATCCACTTCTCCAATGTTTCCCGCTTGCTCCACGGGCATTTTTCCTCATACGCCTCCGGCGGTAACGTCGGCAGTTGCTCCACGATGAAAAAGTTCAAATGCAAACCACCCACTTTTTGCCTCGCCACAAAATCATAAACCAACGCATTGAGGTTCCCCAACAAACAGCATTGAATACGCGGTTTCTGGTCATTCAACATCAGCGGCGCTGAATTCACCACCGCTGACCTGGGCACGAATGACGCAATCATCGTGCGTTGATTGGTTGGGCTGGTGACATCCTTGTAAGCAATCACAAACTCCGGCGACGCCCCACTCATCACACGATCCACCTGCTTATCCTCCACCCACCAGCGCGGCTGTGCGACGTGCTCCGGGTTTTGTCGCTCCACCAGCGTCGGCTCCATCGTCTGACCTTGACGCATCCAGTTCTTCCCCGCCACCTCCACACTCGCCGCGCGATGGTCATACGCCTGAATCATCTTCGCCTCATATAACGGCAGATACCGGCGTTTGCCCTTGTGCCACTGGTTCCCCACCAACTTGAACCCCTGCTTTTTGAGCCAATCCTCATCCTTGAAAAGCTCTGCATCATTGGTTTGATCAAACATGCGCATGAAACGAACGCCCCAGGGATTGCCACCTTTCTTACGGTTCTGATCGATCAGCACAGGCACCCGACCGTAAATCGCTTTGGTCAGTTCCGCATCGCGATTGCTGCGAAAGATCGGGCATGTGGCGCTGTTGGGGTTCATTCGCTTCATGTCCGCTGCCGACAGGGCAATATGACGCTCCGGCTGGCGCAGGTCCATGATGTCCTGAGCGAAAAAAACAAAGTCCACCTGGGGCGACTGGATCGCGCTGCCGCCGAAACAAAGGATGGAGAACTTGAAAGCTCTGTGAACATCCTCAAAATGCCCCTTTTTATGGCTCTTCCGGTTCTTGCGTAGGTAGGACTTGAAAAAGTGTGGACATGCCTGTC
>CAYRTH010000056.1:0-19365 GCA_964427135.1 uncultured Phycisphaeraceae bacterium | reverse complement strand
CGGCCCACGGCAAAGGGGGCGTTGGATTGGTCCCGCTGACCGAGCCGGAGGTCCGTCGGCTGCTGCTGGCCATCGTCTGGCCACGCCTGACTAGCAAAGAGCGCGCGCTGACTTGGCCGCACTGACGTCGCCGCCACCAGTCCATCGCCAGACACTGCCACTACCGGGCACGAGCGCCCAACTATGATACGCGGCTGTAGTACTAAAAGGGCACGGCGTCAATAGCTCGCAGGCGCAGCGCCGGGAGTGTTGTCGGCGACTTGTATCACCCTTACTTCAGGCTATTACGAATGTTGCTGATCAGCGGGGCGATGTCGGTGATGCTGGCATTGTTGCCACGGGAACGGATAAATTCCTGCACGATGGCGGCCGTGGCGTACACCCGTGCCACTTCGATGTTGTCCGTTGGCGGCAGTGTGGTCAGGGTGTTGAACACCACCGGGGCGGGAGCCGTGGGCGAATCGAATCGCCGAGCCCCGTCGCTTTGCGCCATGGCTGCGTACACCGCTGTACCGACGATCGCGCCGCTGAGGACCATCATTGTCACCAGTTTGCCGTTCATGTTGCTGCTCCTTGAAAGAGGGTTGGCTTTGATACACTACATACATGATAGAACTGGGCGTCAACATCGATCACGTGGCCACGATCCGACAAGCTCGGCGAACCTACGAACCCGACCCGGTTTGGGCGGCTGTCGAAGCGCAGCTGGGCGGGGCGGATGGCATCACCATGCACCTGCGCGAAGATCGTCGCCACATACAGGACCATGATGTGATCCGGGTGCAGAACACCTGTCACGTGCGTTTGAACCTGGAAATGGCGGCCACGGACGAAATGGTCAACATCGCCCGGCAGATCAAGCCCACGCTGGCCATGCTGGTGCCCGAAGGTCGTATGGAAATCACCACCGAGGGCGGGCTGGATGTGGCTGGGCAGAGCGCACGTATCACGGACATTGTGGGCAGGCTAAAGGAAGCGGGCATTGGGGTGAGCGCGTTCATTGATGCCGACCCCCGGCAGATCGATGCCGCAGCGATGGCGGACTTTGCGGTCTGTGAAGTGCATACCGGGCCTTATGCGGCGGTGTTTCACCAGACCGGCGGCCGACTGGATGACCCGCGTTTGCGGGAGGAATTGCAAAAGGTGGCCGAGGCTGGTCAGCGGATCATGACCGCAGGCATGAAATTCAACGCCGGTCATGCCCTGAATTATTTGAACGTCAAACCGATCGCGGCCTTGCCGGGGGTGTGTGAGTTGCATATCGGCCATGCGATTGTCAGTCGGGCGGTGTTTACCGGACTGCGACAAGCGGTGAGTGAAATGAAACGACTGATGACCGAGGCGGCGGGGTGATGGGGTATTTGGTGATTGGGTGATTGGGTGATTTTGAATCATTCACGCCTGAACTTCACGTCTGCGTGAAGTTCAGGATGGTTTCTGCATCAACTGTTAACACCCCCCCTTACAAAAACCATCCTGATCTTGCTGTACGACCAGCAAGATCAGGCGTGATGTTTATTCAATGATCGTTTTTACTTGACCACTTGACCACTCGGCCACTTTTTAGATGCCAAGGTGATAAAAACTCCAAAATCACCTATGATGGTTCGTCCTTGGAGCGGGCAGGTCGCCGAGGGGTGCTGGACTGGACCACTTGGCGCGACCCTGGCCTGAAAATTGCTCACGAAACCTGCGTACTCAACTTCGACCCACTTAGGCGGTAAAGCACCGCTGCGCGATGGGCCGATGGAATAGATACCTCACCCTTACCCCTGCGGAGCCTGCAATGACCTGTACCTGCCACCCGTTCCCTCAACTGACCGCTGATGAAGCCGCTGCGATGATTCCGCACGGTTCGACGATCGGTTTTTCCGGCTTCACCCCGGCCGGGGCCGCCAAGGCGATACCCTCGGCCCTGGCGAAAAAAGCAACGCAACTGCACGCGGCAGGCAAACCGTTTCAGGTGCGTGTGCTGACCGGGGCATCGACGGGCAAAGCCTTCGATGAAGCCCTGGCGCAGGCGGATGCGATTGCCTGGCGGGCACCTTATCAATCGTCCAACACGTTGCGTAAAAAAATCAACAGTCAGGCTTCCAAGTTTGTGGACCTGCATTTATCGCACGTACCGCAGATGGTCGAGTTCGGGTTTTTCGGGAAAATTGATTATGCCGTCGTTGAAGCGGTGGATGTGACGCCCGATGGCCGGGTGTATCTGTCCACCAGTGTCGGGGCCTCGCCATCGTATCTGCGTCATGCGGAGAAAGTGTTCATTGAAATCAATCGGCATCACTCGACCCGTTTGCCGGAGATGCATGACATTACGATTCTGCCCAAGCCGCCGCATCGCAGTCCGATTTCGATTCATCATCCGCTGACCAAACTGGGCACGCCCTTCGCGGTGGTGGACCCGAAAAAGATTGTGGGCATCATTGAAACCAACGAAGCCGATGGCGTGGCGGGATTTGATACGCCCGATGAAGTGAGTGAAAAGATCGCCGGTCATGTGATCAAGTTTTTGGTCGATGAAATGCGTGCGGGTCGAATCCCTGATGAGTTTCTGCCGTTGCAATCGGGGGTGGGGAACGTGGCCAATGCGGTGATGGCGGGGTTGGGCCAATCCAAGGATGTTCCGCCGTTTTACATGTACAGCGAAGTGTTTCAGGATGCAGTGCTGGATTTGATGATTCACGGGCGATTACTGGGGGCATCGACGACGAGTCTGACGCTCAGTGATGTGCAGATGCAGAAGTTGTATGCGGACATGGACTTTTTCGCCCCCAAAATCGTGCTGCGTCCGCAGGAGTTGTCCAACAACCCCGGGGTGGTGCGACGACTGGGCGTGATCGCGATCAACACCGTGCTGGAGATGGACATTTACGGTCACGCCAACAGCACGCATGTGTGTGGGACGCAGATGATGAACGGCGTGGGCGGGTCGGGCGACTTTGTGCGTAATGCGTACCTGTCGATTCTGGTGGCCCCGTCGGTCGCCAAGGCGGGCAAGATTTCAGCCGTGGTGCCGATGTGCACACATGTTGACCACAACGAACATTCGGTGCAGGTACTGGTGACCGAGCAGGGTTTGGCGGACCTGCGCGGGCTTGGGCCGATGGAACGCGCTGCGGCGATCATTGATAAGTGCGCCCATCCGCTCTACAAGGAATACTTGTTCAAGTACATCAGCGAAGCACCGATGGGTCACCTGCGGCATGATTTGTCCAAGTGCTTTGAACTGCACCAAAACTTTTTGGCCAGCGGGTCGATGCTGCCGGGCGTGGCGGCGGCGGTTTGACCTGCGGCTGGGTGTCGCAAAGCCGCCGATGTCATCGGCGGTGGGCATGGTTCGATATTGATTGGATGAAGATCGGAGGAAGACGGCGGATACCATTCGCCGCTTTGGACGACACCGCCGAGGGCGGCGGTGCCACTGAAACCACACCGGATATTTTGCCCCATTTGAGTTCATTCAAAGGAAACCACCCCGGTCAGGGCGGTACAATTCCCTGCTTACTTATGGGAGAACAGCCTTGACCGCGACACTGATCAGCACCGCGTTCGACACCGCTTGGCCCGGTTCAACGCAGCCGGCACCGGGACAGACTTTTTTACATCGTCACCTTGGCCCCAGCCCGGCTGACATCACAGCGATGTTGCAACAGGTTGGTGCGGGGTCGCTGGATGAATTGACCAGCGCGACTTTGCCCTTGGACATTCAACTGCGCAAGCCGATGCAACTGCCCAGGGCGGGCGGGGCCGGTGAACAGCAGGTACTTGCCCGACTGCGGGCGATGAGTGAAAAAAACAGGGAGATGCGTTCGCTTGTCGGTATGGGGTATCACGCCTGCATCACCCCGGCGGTGGTGCAACGCAATATTCTCGAAAACCCCGGCTGGTACACGCAGTACACCCCTTATCAGGCGGAAATTGCACAAGGTCGGCTCGAAGCCCTGCTCAATTTTCAAACCATGATCGGCGACCTCACCGGGCTGCCCGTCGCCAACGCATCACTGCTGGATGAAGCCACCGCGGCGGCGGAAGCGATGGCCATGTGCAAGGCGATCAAGGGCGGCGATGCGTGCAGGTTTATGGTCAGTAACGATTGTCACCCGCAAACGATCGCGGTGGTGCGTACACGGGCGGAGGCGCTGGGGATTGAAGTGGTGATGATTGAGGGGGCATCGCACCAAGTTATTGAATCAATCGGAAAAATGGGACGCCCTCACCCTAACCCTCTCCCGGGGGGAGAGGGGACGGAAAGGGAATCAAAATCATCATCACCGTTATGCGGGGTGTTGTTGCAATACCCGGCAACGGACGGGTCGATCCGTGATTACCAGTCACTGGTGGAAAAGGTGCATCAACAAGGCGGGTTGGTGGTGGCGGCTTGTGATTTATTGGCGTTGACGCTGCTGGTGCCGGCGGGCCAGTGGGGGGCGGATGTGGCAGTGGGTTCGACGCAGCGTTTGGGCATGCCGATGGGGCTGGGCGGGCCTCATGCGGCGTTCATGGCCACGCGCAATGAATATGTGCGGCGCATGCCCGGGCGCTTGGTGGGCGTTTCAAAAGATGCGCAAGGAAAGCCAGCGTATCGATTGGCGATTCAAACCCGCGAACAGCACATTCGTCGTGAAAAGGCCACGAGCAACATATGCACGGCTCAGGTTTTGCCGGCCATCGTGGCGAGTATGTACGGCGTTTATCACGGACCTGATGGATTACGCACCATCGCGCAACATATCGCCGACCTGACGACCACCTTAGCAAAGGCTTTACAGCAGGAGGGGTTCGATGTTGGCGATGGACCTTGGTTTGATACGTTGCGGGTGAAGTTGGGGGTGGGTAGTCGCACGACCGATTCGTCATCGCGCGGTATCGATGCGGGGAAGGTGATTGCCAAGGCAATAGCAGCGGGCATCAACCTGCGTGACTTTGGCGATGGGTCGGTGGGCATCAGCCTCGATGAACGCAGTGATGAAAATGAAGTGCGAATATTGCTGGATTGTTTTGGGGTGCAGGCCAAGTCGGTCACAGTTCAATCAGCCGAGTACCCGCAAACATTGCGGCGAACCTCGTTGTACATGACGCACCCGGTGTTTCATCGATATCACAGCGAGCATGAATTGCTGCGGTATATCAAACGCTTGGAATCGCGTGATTTGTCGCTGACCACGAGCATGATTGCCCTGGGGTCGTGCACGATGAAGTTGAATGCGGCTGCGGAAATGCTGCCGATCACCTGGCCGAGCTGGGCGGAAATTCACCCCTATGCCCCGGCGGATCAGTGGCGGGGTTATGGTGAATTGTTTGCGCAATTGGAAGCGTGGCTGGGGGAAATCACGGGTTTGCCGGGCGTTTCATTGCAACCCAATGCGGGGTCACAGGGCGAGTATGCGGGGTTGCTGGTGATTCGCGCCTGGCATCGTTCGCGCGGTGATGATGATCGCAAGGTGTGTTTGATACCCGTTTCAGCCCACGGAACCAACCCCGCCAGCGCGGTGGTGGCCGGGTTTGAAGTCGTACCGGTGGGTTGTGATGGTGATGGCAACATCGACCTTGCCGACCTGGAACAAAAGGCAATACAACATGCGCCGCGTTTGGGGGCGCTGATGATCACCTACCCCTCAACGCATGGCGTGTTTGAGGAGGGTGTGGCCAGGGCGTGCGCCATCGTGCATGAGCATGGTGGCAGGGTGTACATGGACGGCGCGAATATGAATGCGCAGGTGGGGCTGACCAGCCCGGGGTTCATCGGGGCGGATGTGTGCCATTTGAATTTGCATAAAACCTTTTGCATACCGCATGGGGGTGGTGGGCCGGGGATGGGGCCGATTTGTGTAAAGGCGGATTTGCAACCGTTTTTACCGGTCACTGATGCGGACATTGTTTGGCGAAGTTTGACAAATACGAATCATCATCAGGGGCAATCACCGCCGATGATGGTGTCGGCCACGCCGTATGGGTCGGCTTTGATTCTGGTGATACCTTGGGTGTATATCGCGCTGCTTGGGGCGGAGGGTTTACGCACGGCCACGCAGACGGCGATACTCAACGCCAACTACATGGCGAAAAAACTGGAAGGGCATTACCCGATTGTGTATCGCGGCAAGGGCGGACGGGTGGCTCACGAGTTCATAGTTGATTGCAGGGCGTTTGAAACGTCGGCTGGGGTGAAGGTGGAGGACATCGCCAAACGGTTGATGGATTACGGGTTTCACGCCCCGACGATGAGTTGGCCGGTGGGGGGTACGTTGATGATCGAACCGACGGAAAGCGAATCACGCGCTGAGTTGGACCGGTTTTGCGAGGCGATGATTTTGATTCGGGATGAAATTCGCGCGATTGAAGAAGGTCGTAGTGATCGAAACGACAACCCGCTCAAAGGGGCACCGCACACGGCCATGGTGGTGACCGGTGATACCTGGCCGCATGGTTACTCAAGGCAACAGGCGGCGTACCCGGCGGCATGGTTGAAAGACCATAAGTTTTGGCCGTATGTGGGTCGCATTGATAATGCGCACGGGGATCGGCATTTGGTGTGTTCGTGTCCGCCGATGGTGGAGGCGTGAAGTGGTGGCGTGGCGACAAATTGCGAATTGCGAATTTCGAATTGCGAATTTGTCGAACCAAGCTCAAGGCCCGACGCCGAGCCCTTTAGGGCCGGATGGCTGGGTGAATGATACGGGGCCAAAGCCCTGGGCATCAATGTGATAAAAACCATCCTGATCTTTGTCGAGGACGACAAAGATCAGGCGTGGAAGGGTTGACCGTCATTTCATCACCCCATCACTCCTTCGCACAGACAAACATTATTTTTCAGATTGCATTCTGCGGGCATTGTCGTATGCTCAAGGTCATGTCACCCAACCCTGTCACTTCAGCCGGTCAGTTGCGGGAGGCGTATCGCAAGACTACCGAACAGGTGGCCGAGGCTGCTTTGCGCAGCGGTCGGCGACCGACGGACATACTGACGGTGGCGGTCACCAAGTACGCCAGCCCCGATCAAATCCGATTGCTTTGGGAACTGGGGCAGGTGGACTTTGCCGAGAACCGGGTGCAGCAACTGGCGCAGCGGGCGGCGTTGATGGATGAATTCGTGGCCAGACGGCGGTGGCTTGGCCCGGCCATGCACGAAGTGTTGGACCAACCCAAGCTCAAAGAGACGCAGCAGCCGACACGTCAGAGTGGGGGGATTCGCTGGCACATGATCGGGCGGTTGCAACGCAACAAAATCAAGGCGGTGGTGCCGTTGGTTCGGCTGGTGCATAGCGTCGATTCATTGCGATTGGCGGAGGATTTGCACGCCTTTGGCGCCAAGCAGGACCGGGTGATCGATGTGCTGCTTCAGGTCAACGCCAGCGGCGAAGAAAGCAAGGCTGGCATCACGCCCGCAGCGGTGCCGCATTTGGCCGAGCAGATCGATTCGATGGTGCATCTGCGTTTGCGTGGTTTGATGACCATGGCCCCGCACTGTGATGATGCGGAAGACAGCCGACCGACTTTCACCCGCACTGCGGAGGTGTTTCACGAATTGCGCCAAAGCAAACTCGGCGGACAGGCGGTCAACATTTTGTCGATGGGCATGAGTACCGACTATATCGTCGCCATCGAAGAAGGCGCCAACCTGGTGCGACTGGGTTCGGTCTTTTTCGGCACACCCACCGGCCAGCAGGACACCGATGAGGATGATTATGCCCGCGGCGTCATGCAAGATGAACCGATCGATGCAGCGGAAGAATGATGGGGAATTACGGATTGTGGATTTCGAATTTCGGATTTACCAAGCCAAGGACCAAGCCGACCACCGGGGGAGGCCTAGGACTTGGGTGTTCATGGGGTGATTGGGTGGTTAGCGCCGTGACTCGTCGGATCTGGTAGTGATGGTGAGTGGAAAGACAATCGACGCCGAGGGCTTTAGCCCCGGATTTCATTCTCAAACATCCGGCCCTGAAGGGCACGGCGTCAAAGATGCCGACGCAAAGCGCCGGGGGCCGCGCTAAACAAATACAATCACTCGACCACTTCATCCACGCATCAACACTCGCAAACGGGTTTCCAGCGCGGGGGACATGGTGAGTTTACGTCGTGCGATCATGGCGGTGGCCGTGGCGATGAATTTGTCGGGTTGGTGGTCGGCACCGTCGGGGGATTCATCGGTATAAAAACCAAAGGCTTTGGCGCATTTGGGAGCGTAACCCGACAGGGCGAGCATGGCTCCGGTGTTGACACAGGAACCGGTGAGCAAACGCGACCCGATGGCGGTACGCACGAAGTCGCCGATGATCGGGCCGTGAAAATGGCGTTGTGTGTTTTCAGCGGGTTGGTCGGGGTGCAGTTGAATGCGAATCGAGCCGTAGGTGTTTTTCAAATTACTGACCGTGGTGGCAGCACCGAGGTTGACCCACTGACCGACGAGGCTGTGCCCCAGGTAACCCAAATGCGCCTTGTTGGAAAAGCCCTGCACAATGCTGAAGGAAATTTCACCGGCCACCTTGCACGATGGGCCGAGGATGGTGTGCGGGCGCAGGTAGGTGTGAGCGGCAAGCTGGGTGTGCGGGCCGACGTAACAGGGGCCTTCGATGACGCTGTGGGCGCCGATGATCGCATCAGGTTCGATCGCGATGGGCCCAGCCTCGGCATTGAGCACCACGCCCGGCTGCAAGCGTGCGTTGATCACATGAATCGGATGCGTGCCCAGCGTGTGGACGTAGCCGGGTAATGGTTGAATCACCTGTGGCGATGCCCACGTGGCGAGGTCGTGTTGCAAGGCGGCATCAAGTGAATCAAGCACATGCCAGGGTCGGTCGTATAACAATCGTGGCTTGTCATCGTGCGTGATGACTTGGACGACCGGGTGCTGTGGTACGAAATCATTATCAATCAGTAACCCGGCTTGTTCATGTGACAACAACGCCCAGAGCAACTGCCCGTCGGCGGCAAGGTGCATCACCGGTTGGTCGATTGTATTGACTGTGGGTAATGCCACCTGAGGTGTGACGCGACCATTGACCAGCAACCAAAGCCCCGATGACAACGGCTGATTGACTTTGAGCGACGCATTTTCGCTGAGGGCCAGTTCGTGCAGCACCTGGGGCACATGCAATGAACTAGCCTTGATGCCCAGTGATTGTTCGATGCGCTGTCGTGTGGTGAGGGCACCGGTGCGCAGATCAAAACAGGGTCGCAGATCACAGAGCGGACCAAAGTCGTGTTTGCCGTCGTCAAAGAGGATGAGGGAAGGGGTGGCCATGCAGTTATTATCGTGCATTCACGCGGTCGGCATCAAGGTCGTGAACTTCGAATTGAGCGGGAAGGCCAGCGTTTGAAGTCGTCGGTTTCCGAATTTTTAATTGATACCAAGCCAAGGACGAGGCCGACCCCCGGGGGAGGCTGAGGACTTGGGTATTTGGTTCAAGGGGTCAAGTGCGAAGAAAAAATAGTCTAACGGTAGGGTGGCTGTGGCACGTCTTCGTGCCACAGTTTCATCAAGCTGTGGGCAAGCAAAAGATGCTTGCCCACAGGCACCCCAATCAATGAACCATAGCGCCGACGCAAAGCGCCGGGGGCCGGCTCAACAAATACAATCACTCGACCACTCGACCACTTGGCCACTTGACTATTTGACCTTCGTATTTCAAGGCGGTGGTTGATGCCCAAGCGACGAAAAAGATCAACTCGCCGTCGTCTGTCAACAAACCTTGCACGCTGATTCAGATTCCAGCGCAATACGGATTGACAACCCACCCGTGATGATTGTAGGGTTGTTGGTTGGTGAATCGTGAAGCTTGCATCGTTTGTGTAAGTGGACGCTCGATGTGGGTGAGGTGATTGGGTCCGATCGATGTGAGGGAGAAGCTCACATGGATCGGGCACGGGAACGGTGAGGCATTTACCGCTGGTGGATGAAAGGTCATGCCCAAATTAGACCCCGCGCTTTGGCGCGACATGATGACGTATTTGCGCGACAAGCACGCCCCGATCTGTCGCCAATGGTTTGAGGAGCTGCGCCCGGTCAGCCTGGATTCGGGCCTGCTCAAGGTCTCGACTAACTCGGCGGTGCAGCAGAATTACCTCCAGAAAAAATGCCTGGATCAATTCACCGAAGCAGCCCAGTCGGCGACCAAGGCCCTGATCGCAGTACGCTTTGTTCATGACAGCACCGAATTGATCGATGACGAAACCCCCGCCCCCCGCCGCACAAGCGATGCCCCAACCGGGCTTACCGATGGTTTGGCAGGTGTGGGTGCATCGGTTGCCACCAGTGCCCTGGTCGGATCGGCTGGTAGTGCCATCGGTTTGATGCGCAGTTCGCCTTTGGCCCAACCTTTGTCGCCAAGTTACGATCAGAGCATCGCTGGAGCGACGATCAATGTGTCACGATCGCTGGCCGTGCCCCAGCCGGTGACACCACCTGCCGCTGTGGGTTCAACGGGGGCTGCGACGCCCGTGGTTCGTTCAGCGCCGGCACTATCGACTTACGCCGTGGACCCGGTGCTCACCGAACTGGTCTTTGAGCAGCCGGTGATCAGCCCGGATTACGCGTTTGAAAACTTTGTCAGCGGGCCGGGCAATCAACTGGCATACGCCGCAGCCGTGGCCGTGGCCAATCAACCGGGCATCGCCTACAACCCCTTGTTTATTCACGGCGGCGTCGGGCTGGGCAAAACCCACCTTCTGCAAGCCATCTGTCAAACAATCCTGCAACGCGACCCGACCCTGAAAATTTGTTACCTGTCCTGTGATGCATTCATCAACCAGTTTTTGCATTGCGTGCAGAAGGGCATCATGGACCAGTTCCGCCATCGCTATCGGCATGTCGATGTGCTGGTGATCGATGACATTCACTTTCTGGGCATGGGCAACCGTGAACGTACGCAGGAAGAATTTTTTCATACCTTCAATGAACTGCACCAGTCACGCAAACAGATCGTGCTGTCATCGGATGCCGCGCCGTCGGAAATACCCTCCTTGGAAGATCGGCTGCTCAGTCGTTTTCAATGGGGACTGGTGGCCCACATCGCCAAGCCCGATTACGAAACGCGCATGGCAATCGTGCAATCCAAGACGCAGTTGCGCGGGCTGATGTTGCCCGAGGACGTGATCAGTTACATTGCCACGCGGATTGATTCCAATGCCCGTGAACTGGAAGGGGCGATCAACACCATTCAGGCCATGGCCATGTTGCAGGGCAAAACCATCGACCTGCCATTGGCACAAAAGGCACTGGGTGAACCGGGAGCCAACGGTCGCAACGGGCAGGTGACGCTGCAACAGATCGTCGATGCGGTGACCGCGTTTTACAATGTGAAACTGTCGGACCTTCAATCCAAACGCCGGCACAAATCGATCACCATGCCCCGGCAGGTGTGCATGTGGCTGGCACGCAAACGCACTCGCTTTTCATTGCAGGAAATCGGCGCCTTTTTCGGCGGACGCGATCACACCACTGTGATGCACTCGATCGAAATGGTCGAGGACCGCCACAAGGCCGACGCCTCATTTGCCAAGCAGATCGAACAGATCGATCAGCAGATCACCCACCCGACCGCGACGTGATTTTTGCTGAAAATGTCAAATGTTGATATCAAACTTAGTCACTAGTCATTGCACCACAGGTTGCCACCTGCGGCTATGAAGCGTGTGTATTGATCGGTATAGCCACGGGTGGAAACCTGCTGACAATTTGGTCGTTTACTAATACGATAGCCGATCAGTTTCATAATGAATATTCCGCCGATCGCTTATTGATATCATTTTACCCAACTCGACCACTTGATATCCGCTGGACTATTGTCTTGGTTTCTCCACGCGTCGGGTCATGGGACTGTATGGGTCCCAAGCGTCCGGTGTCTTGTCGTGATGGATCAGGAATGCCTGCAATTCCTTGGGTTGAGCCGTCAAGACTACCCCATCATCCACCCTCTCATGCTTGATGGCATCAGGATGCTCCTGAAGGTAGCTCTTGATCCAGTCTGGTTTCATGAATGCTAACTGAAGACTATCCTGCAGGTGCTGGAGGCGTATGAACGTGTGGACTCGCAGCAGGTGGACCTTGAAGAAGTCGTTTTGCTGCAGATCGGGGTCGGCTGGGTAGAGATCCAAGAAGCGAAGATCCCCGACCTTGAGAAGATGGACAGCGAAGTCTCCCTTCTCCCCTGTCTGATCGACGTAAACAAGCGTGTACGCCTTCTCGCCGCGCTTGGTAAACGTCCATGTCGCCTTGCCCTCCTTGTCGGCCCACACGCCAACAAGCATGGGGTCAAAGATCAGGTTCTGATCCGTGTAGAGCGGGTGCACGGACGGAATACAGCTCGTGAGGAGGTCCACTTCAACAGATCGATTTTCATGCCATCGATTATCTCTGCGTTCTCCGCGTTCTCTGCGGTGCAAACATGCCGATGAATGACGGTTGGCATCGTTGCTGGTCAAGGCAATCTTCAAGAACGACGAAATAAAAAACGCTGTACGCGCAGAGGTGGTTTTGTAACCCCCCATTTTCCTTGATTGACTCCTCTTTGTGTGTTTCGTGACTTCGTGGCCCCTTCTGCATGGTTCGAATGGCGCCACAATCCTGCAAAAGAACCTCAGGTTTCCACCGATGGCTATGAAGAATGATTATTTTGCTGGTATTGCTGACGTTGGAAACTCATATCAGGCAATCAGTTGCATTCAACCGTATAAAAATTGCCAGTTAAATGTTTTGAACGATTTAAACGTTTTGATAGGTGAGGCCTAGCATTATCTGAATATTTGATGCTGTTGTGGTGAACCATGATGTATTAGGGTGGAAGCCATGAGACAATCAGTTGTGATTATCGGGGCCGGGCCAGGCGGTTTGGCCAGTGCGTTGCTGCTTGCCAAGGCAGGGTTGGACGTGCGCATCATCGAAAAGCGTGAGCGCGTGGGTGGGCGGACCAGCGCGATCGAAGCGGAAGGTTTTCGTTTTGATGTTGGGCCGACGTTTTTTTTATACCCGCAGGTGTTGCGTGAAATTTTTTCCGCGGTGGGTCGTGATTTGGATCACGAGGTGCCGATGCGGCGGCTGGACCCGCAATATCGCTTGGTGTTCGGTTCAGGCGGTGAACTCAATGCGACGCCCAATGTGGCGCTCATGAAGGAAGAAATCGCCAAACTTAACCCGGACGATGCGAATCACTTTGAGCGTTACCTGTCCGACAATGCACGCAAGCTGCAATTGTTCAAACCGATTTTGCAATCACCGTTTGCGAAGCTGACGGACATGGTGCGTTCGGACCTGCTCAAATCGGTGACGATGCTGCGCCCCACCAAGTCGGTCGATGGTGATCTGCAATCCTATTTTTCGGATGAACGGGTGCGCCTGGCGTTTTCGTTTCAGTCCAAATATTTGGGCATGTCGCCGTTCAAGTGCCCCAGTCTGTTCACGATTTTGTCGTACCTGGAATATGCCCACGGCGTATGGCACCCCATCGGCGGATGCAGCGCGGTGATGGAAGCCATGGCCCGCGTCGCGGGTGAACTGGGAGTACGCATTCACCTGAGCGAATCGGTGGAAGGCATCGAATTTGCCGGTCGTCGCGCCAAGGCTGTGCGTACCCAGCGCAGCATGTATCACTGTGATGCCCTGGTGATCAATTCCGACTTCGCCCACACGATGCAAAAGCTGGTGCCCGATCAGCTTCGCAGGCGATGGACCAATCAAAAATTGGCGACCAAAAAGTTTTCGTGTTCGACGTTCATGATGTACTTGGGTGTGCAAGGGCTTGATCAGCAATTGGCCCACCACAACATTTATCTGTCGAAAAATTATCATCAGAACCTGGACGACATCGAACGACTGCATGTGCTATCGGACGACCCCTCGGTGTATGTGCAGAACGCCGGAGTGACCGACGATACGCTGGCACCCAAAGGCATGAGCACGTTGTATGTGCTCTCGCCGGTGACGCATCAATCCAATTACGTCGATTGGTCGCGCGATGGGCGGACCTTCCATGATTTTCGCGCCAAGGTGTTGCATCAGGTGGCCAGGCTGGGCGTGCGTGATGTTGAAAAACGCATTGTTTTTGAAAAGGCGATCACGCCCGACGATTGGCGTGATGACTATGCGATTCACCTGGGGGCGACCTTCAACCTGGCGCACAACCTGGGGCAAATGTTGCACCTTCGGCCCAACAACCGTTTCGAAGATTTACAGTCGGTGTACCTGGTCGGCGGGGGCACGCATCCGGGCAGCGGCCTGCCGGTGATTTTCGAATCGGCTCGCATCACCAGCCGACTGCTGACCGATGATTTGGGGGTCAAACACACGGCCCATCACCATAACCCGCTGCAACCTGATGCATCAATCCTCAACCCCGCCCCGGCGTATGCCACGGTGCGGAATTAGAACGGCACCAAATATTCACCGCAGAGAGCGCGGAGAACGCAGAGATATATTTCGGATTTCGAATTTCGGATTTCGAATATTCAGAATCCAAAACTCGTTTGTCGAAAGCATCAACGTTTATGACAAGGGTTTTCAGACGCTAATGCGATGACGGTGATGTTTTATGAATGTGTGTGCTTATTCTCTGCGATCTCTGCGTTCTCTGCGGTGAAATAAATGTTGGAATGCTTGTTTGATTCGATCAGGCCCTGTGATCAACCCAAGCCCCATGAAACCACCTTCACCGGACAACTCGTCACTGTCATCACCGCTGCCATCGTTGCCGCGGGGTGGTGTGACATCGGTGACGAAGGTGTCGGTAACGTCGGGTGAATCACCGCTGATCGACATCGAACGATTACGGCAGGCACAACGGGCATGGGCAGCGACACCGTTGCGTGATCGGTTGCAGGTGGTGCGACGGTTGCGCCATTTTTTGGGGGTGCAGGCACGGTCACTGGCACAAACGGTGAAGCTGCCGCAAAGGACGGAACTGGCCGTGACGTTGGCATCGGAAGTGATGCCCCTGGCCGAGGCGTGTCGATTTTTGGAAAAAAACGCCGGGCGGATTTTGCAAACTCAAAAGCATTCGCCCCGTGGGCAGGCACTCTGGTTGCGCAGCCATCGGTTGGAAATTCATCACGAACCGTTGGGGATTGTGCTGATACTGGGGCCTGCGAATTACCCGTTGCTGCTGGCGGGGGTGCAGTTGATTCAGGCCCTGGTGGCGGGCAATGCGGTGATGGTCAAACCAGGCGAGGGCGGCCAACCCTGCATGAAGCGATTGACGGAGTTGTTGCATGAATCAGGTTTGCCCGGTGACCTGCTGCTGGTGCTTGATGAATCAGTGAACAGTGCGCAGGCAGCCTTGCGTTTACCGCCTGATAAAGTTTTTTTAACAGGGTCCGCGACGACGGGGCGGCAGGTGCTGGGGGAGTTGGCCCATACACTGACCCCGGCGGTGATGGAACTCTCCGGCTGCGATGCGGTGATCGTCCGTGAAGACGCCGACCTTGATTTGGTGGTACGTGCCCTGACGTTCGGACTGACCATCAACGGTTCCGCCACGTGCATCGCCCCGCGACGAGTGTTTGTACATCAGAGCCTGGCGGATCGACTGGCTCAACAACTCAAAGCCGCACTGCAACCGTTTGCAGCGATACCGATATCAAAGCGCGCTGCTGGACAAGTGCGTGAGCTGGTGACCCAAGCGATTGCGCACGGGGCAGTACCCCTTTTGTGGGAACCCCCGCCCCCGGCCCCGGTCAACGATGCTGAGAACAGACTCAAACCCGTGCTAATCACGCACGCGCAACCGACCATGCGATTGTTACAAGCCGACCTGTTTGCCCCGGTGTTGTCGCTGGTGTCGGTGCGTGATGATGCGCATGCGATTGAACTGGTGCATCAATGTCCGTATGCGCTGGGGGCGACGGTGTTTGGTACATCGGCGCAAACGAGCGTACTGGCACAACGATTGAATGTTGGCTGTGTGGTGATCAATGACATGATCGCCCCGACAGCCGACCCGCGATTGGCTTTTGCCGGTCGCAGACAAAGCGGCTTCGGAACGACACGTGGCGAGGCAGGTTTGCTGGAAATGACGCAACCCAAAGCCATCGTCATCACCCGTGGCAAGTTCAAGCCGCACCTGCTGCCACCCAAACCCGACGACGCGGACATGCTGCAACTTTACCTGCAAATGGCGCATGCTCAGCACTGGACGGATCGATTCAAGGCACTACGGCAATTGATGCAACTGTTGTTACGACGAACCAACAACCAATGAATCAGCTGAAAACAAAGTACGACACTTGCTCACAAAACTGAGTAACGAATTCACCGCAGAGAGCGCAGAGAACGCAGAGAAGAACAGAATGGCTGATGAATAATGGATCAAGGATGATATTGAGAAATAGCCCTTGTTGATATTGATTTCGAACAACGGCCATGGGTCATATGTCGTGGTGGCTTGGAAACTTGATAAAAATATGACTCATTTTTTTCTCTGCGATCTCTGCGTTCTCTGCGGTGAATACGAGTTTTCTTTGCATGGATTAAGTCCCCGGACCTCAACGTACTCAAGGAAACGCACCATGGCAGCGCATCATCATTCAAAAGTCATCGTCGTCGGCGGAGGTTTGGGCGGTTTGGCTGCCGCGTGTACAGCCGCCGCACGTGGCCATCATGTCACGCTGCTGGAACGCAACGCCTGGCTGGGGGGCAAGGCTGCGGTACTTTCGGAGCAAGGCTTTCGTTTCGACATGGGGCCGACGATTCTGACGTTGCCCCAAGTGCTGCGTCGTATTTTCACCGAGGCTGGTCGGAACCTCGAAGCCTACCTGGACCTGGTGCGGCTGGACCCGCAATGGCGCTGTTTTTTCGATGATGGTTCGGTGCTGAACCTGTACGAAAACGTCGAAAAAATGTCGCAAACCCTGGACACCTTTGCCCCCGGCGGTGAGGTGTCCAAACGCTATCGCCAGTTCATCGACTACTCGCAAAAACTGCACGACATCTCCGAGCGATTTTTTTTCTGGAAATCGATCGACAGTCTGCGTGACATGTTCGATGTAAAGACCACCTTCAACGCCAGCACCCTCAAGGATGTACTGGCCATGCGCATGGGTCACACCGTGGCAGGCACCATTCGCAGCTATGTGCCCGATGCACGGGTGTCGCAAATGCTGGATCACTTCACGCAATACGTCGGCTCATCGCCCGATCAATCACCGGCCATTTTGTGCGCCATCGCCCACATGCAAACCGACCGGGGCATTTGGTACCCCATGGGCGGCACGGGGGCGGTACCGCGAGCCTTGCGCCAACTGGGCGTGGACCTGGGCGTGCATTTTGTCAACGGTGTGCAGGTGCGTCAGATTGTGCGTGACAATGGCAGAGTCGTCGGCGTTGAAACCCAGCAAGGCACGCGCTTTGACGCCGATGCGGTGATTTCCAACATGGACGCCCTGCGCACGTACCGTGAACTGATCGGTGGCCCGCAAGCCCAGCAGTTTGAAAAAGAGCGTAAGTTCGAACCCGCCTGTTCAGGGGTGGTGTTGTACTTGGGTTTGAATCGTCGTTACGAACACCTGGCGCATCACGACTTTGTTTTTTCACGCGACCCGCACGAAGAATTTGACGCCATTTACAAGCGTGGCGAACCCGCCCCCGACCCGACCTGTTACCTGGCAGCCCCCGCGAAAACCGACCCCGGTGTCGCACCGCCCGGCGGCGAAGCACTTTACATTCTCGTACACACACCCTATCTGCGTCCGCATCATGATTGGTCGGTGATGCTGCCTGATTATCGCCGGGTGATTTTGGAAAAGCTCAAACGCTGTGCGGGGTTGGACGATATCGAAGACCGCATCGTGTTTGAAAAAGCGCTGACGCCCCGCGACATTCACGATCGCTATCAGGTGCTCAATGGTGCGATTTACGGGTTGGCCAGTCACGGGCGATTTTTGGGCGCCTTCAAACCGGGTAATCGGCAGGCGCGGTTGCTGCCGGGGTTGTATCTGGCAGGCGGCGCAGCGCACCCAGGCCCGGGCATGCCGATGGTGATGATGTCGGGTTGGATTGCCGCTGATGCACTGGACCACGATGTACGTTCGGGTGAACTGGCAGCCAAACAGACGCCCGCGCTGGCAGCGGTGTGATTCCATCATTTCAAACAGTTACAAGGCAGCCGCGCAATACTTGGGTGCCACACAGCGTCCCGCAGGGCGCTGTGTGTCTGGTTGTGTGGTCGGTTCATGGCATGGGTCTGTGGCACGAAGAAGTGCCACAGGCACCCGGCGTGATATACGGACTCCCAAGGTGTCCTTGGGATGTTAGATGGGGCCATCGAATTAATGTTCGGCCTTTTCGGAGACAACTCATGCGTGCGACTCTCTTGGCGATTCTGTTCGTTTTCATTATTGGCTGTGCGTCACCCTCGTTTGTAGGGACATGGCATACCGACCGCCTACCAAAGGAGGAAATGCCTGACAATGCCGCCAGCTCCACTCTGATAATCAAGAAGGAAGGTTCCTTCAGTGTAACCATTGACAACACCGCGGGCGACCTCATTGATGGCGTGAATGGGACATGGTCAGAGATGAAGAACGGTGGCATAGTGATAATCACCTCTGACGGCCCGCGAGCCACAGCCACAATCCTTGACAAGAACACCCTGCTTGTCGCAGGCCAAGGTACCGCAATCCGTTACCAGCGGCAGGAGTAATCCCTAACCACCGGCTGCTCGCCACGGCGAGTCTGCGACAGTTGACTACCAACGCCTGCAATGGAGAATAGTATTGCCGGTTGAACGTCTGCTTGCGCAGGCTGCTCACAACTTCACGTTTATACGTTAGCTTTTAAAGGAGACATCTATGACACTTCTGTTCCCCGATTATCGCGGTGTTTGTCGTTGGCTTCGTCGTGGCGTGCCTTTGCCTGTCGCGGGTGTCGGCTTCTCAACGGTTAAACGTTCTTTATGTCGCCAGGTGGGCTTTAGTGCGCATCCCATAACAATGTAGCACCGACTGGAATTACGAAGAAACAAAACCCGCTCCCTTACGGTCGCGGCTCGTAAAACAAACGCGACAAAGAATTGGGATGCGTTCTAGCTCTGACTTATGTCTGGCTCGCGGCAAACGGCCAGCCGTGGATGTGGACCTTTGCGGTGCTGTTCGCCATTTTTGCGTGGCGAACCAAGCCCGGGCAACCGTCGCTTGCAGGTTAACCCCCTGCTGCAATGGACCGGCCCGTTTGTTACATTCACACTCGAACGTCGGTCGCGTGGCCGGCCACTGAACGGTTTTACGTTCGGCAACAAAATGAACACTTATCGCTTGCCAGCTTATGCCGTCTTGGAAATTCCTCCTCCCGTCAGTGAGGCCGTCCAAGCAATTCGTGATTCCTTAGCTACACCAACATCACGTCTCCCCGTTGAAATTACTGTGGCGGGTTCATCA
>CAYRTH010000055.1:0-19433 GCA_964427135.1 uncultured Phycisphaeraceae bacterium | reverse complement strand
CCCGCATTGGAAACGGAATTTCTGCTGCGACCGTCGATTGATGCCCCGCGCCGTAAACGTTTGAAGCTGAACTGATGTTCGTACCAAAGGCCGAATAATACTAATTTGGTATCAAAAATATAGCATTTTATAGAACACCTCAAAGAACCGATTTTCAACACAGAGGACACGGAGGACACAAAGTAAAATCTTGATTCCGGGTGATGCAACACAAGCCAGTCCCGGAGGGATTTAGAGGGGGGTGTTCAGCGGGCTTGAACAATGACAATGAGGTCATTGCGGGAACGGGTGTCGATCATGTGGCCGGTTGGTGCCGATTTGTTGAAAAAAAACGGCAAATTAATTTGACAATTGAAAACCAGTGACTATATTAGATTAAGTAATCGATTACTTTACCCATGTTTGAACTGACAGGGTGTGAAACCAGAGTTGCTGGAATGCTTGGTAACGGATGGCGAATACGACAAGTGGCCGTGGGGTAATTGTGGTGGTTTGCGAGGGAAATCCTGTGGTCATGAGTGATGCCGTTCAAGGTTGTTTTTGTTGATTGTGATTCACGTTTAAGTCAGATAACCAATCGGTTGGCATGAACCTATCGTGACGATCTTTTTTTAAATAGCATGAGGAGAGAAGTATGAAGCGCGGCATCATCGGTAGCGGGTTTCTCATTTCAACAATCATCGGGTCCACGAGCCTGTGGGCATCGGGTATTCTGGTCAACCCCAGTTTTGAAGCCAATACAGGCGGCAATAACGCTTCGGACAATGTGACGGTCCGAGGTTGGCAACACCTGCAATGGTCGGGCACTTCGAATAGTGCGCGCACCGGCAAAGACGGCAACAATTATTACTTTCAGTGGCAAAATGCCACGCTACGTACATCACCAAGTTTGCGTCCCAATGCACTGCCGGGTCAACAATTCAATCTTTCGTTCCTTTTCGGGATCGAATCCGGCACGACATTGTGGGAAGATTCGCATGTTTACATCGACTTTTTCGACACTGGCGGAACGCTCATCGGCAGTCATCAACATGTTTTACCCAGAACCCCCGCGGATAGTGTGCTGAGCACCCGTAGCGCCAATGCCACGGCTCCTGCCAACACGGCTTTTGTCGGAGTGCGTCTGCATTCACGCAGTCTCACCGGCAATGCTGTCAACATGGATCGCGTGGTACTCAACCGGGTGACACCGACGGGCATCGTGAGTTACAACTTTGGAGCTGTGGGGAGTCATAGCTGGAGCCCGGTGTTGTCGGGGACCAATCACAATGCCACCGCGATTACCAAAGGCGCGGGCCTGGCTGGCAACTCACCAGGTGGGAATGTACTGGTGAACACTTCCGAGTTCGTTGGCACGATGACCTCGGCAGGGGTGGATCGCCCGGGCATGTTCGTGCGTACCATCGGCACCGCAGCGACGGTCGATGACGCTGTGGCCGGCAACGACTACATCGAGTTTTCCATCAACTCCGATACCCACTACGCACTGAATCTGACGGGGGTCAGTTTTGATTCGCTGATGCAATTCAACCAGAACGGCACAATGACCAGCATGGTTCAATTGCGATCCAGCGTGGACGGGTTTGCTTCGTCGCTGGGCCAGGTCACGCGCTCGCTGACCAGTGCCTATGGTGCGGGGGTTGATGCGGTGACACCCTGGAATTACGACATGCTGACGTTGGGTTCGGGATTTGACAACCTGACCGGGCCTGTGCAGTTCCGATTTTATTTTGCTGACAACATCGATATGGAAAGTGGTTTGGTACGTTTGGACAACATTCAAATTCACGGCAGCACGGTATTGATCCCCGAACCGGCAAGCCTGGCGCTATTGGGCATGGCCGGTGTGCTCATGCTCTCCGCGCGAAGGCAGCGGAATTGACCGATACAAATGGCGATGGGGCTGCTGACCCGGCTTCATCGTTTTGCGGGCGAAATAACCATGGCGGGTGAGCGGGGCGTGCAAGGAGTTGCATCATGTTCAAATCACGTCGCTGCGGGTTCACACTGATTGAATTACTGGTGGTGATCAGCATCATCGCGTTGCTGGTAGCACTGCTTTTGCCAGCACTGGGGGCGGCGCGGGAGGCGGGGCAGACCTCGGCGTGCCTGTCGAATCAGAAACAGATACACATTGGGTTGATGATGTACGCAGCCGATCATTCCGATTTTGCGCCGCCGGGGGATGTGTCCACGGGTACGAATTACGAAACCTGGGCGACGATACTGGTGCATAAGGGATATGTTGTTTATGGGACGGTGCCTTACAACGCTGGCAATGAAATGACGCTGTTCAATGCGACAAGTTCGACCAACAAGGGGGTGTTTCGCTGTCCGTCGGACAATGGGGGACGGATGCGGCTGGATTGGAGTGACTTTGCCCGCAATTATTGGTTTGGTGATCCGTTTAATGCGCTTTCGGATCGGGTGACCAGGGTTCGATCACCGTGGTACTTGCGGGCGATTATTGACACATCATATGGTGTCAACGGCTCGTACGGCGACTCGGCAAGCTGGAACTGGCACAGCCGCTATTTTTTCCGTAATCATCGCATGTGGGACAACAGCCCGGAATATGTCAACGCCCGCACACTACCGAAGTATCAACGATTGGCACGACCGGGGAAATTCGCTTTGCTTTTTGATGGGGTGTATTTGTTTGATCAGGACCCGGGGAAAATAGCCGGTCGTCACAACAACGGATTGAAAACCAATGTGTTGGCGGCGGATGGTCATGCGGAAACCGTCGATCGAAGGGCGGAAATACCGATCACCGGCGGAGGTTTTGACAACCTGACGACCCTTAGGCAGTTTCCGAAATTTGAATGGCGGCTGGATCAGTGACAAACGTTTGATGGTAATACTATGATGTTGTGACGATGATGCCATCGAACGAAAAGCAACGATTGTTTCGAATCGTTTTTTGTCGGGTTGTGAATGTTACTGCATCAACTTTACGGGTTTGAACCTTGCCGACGTACACGCGCAAACCGAATTTGAAGGACATCGCTGAGTCAGCCGGGGTGTCGGTGCCGACGGTCAGTCGTATTTTGAACAACCGCAGTGATGGTTTTTCGGTGCGGCCGGAAGTGCGTCAGCGGGTGTGCAAGGCGGCGACGGAATTGTCGTATCGGCCGCATTTGATGGCACAATCGTTGCGGAAGAACAGCATGGGGCTGGTGGGGCTGTTGGGGATTCACATGCCGGTGATTCTGCCGGAGGATGCGATTCGCGGGATGGTGGAGGTGTTCGAGGCCAATGGCGTGAAACTTTCGACCTATTTTTCACCGACGATTGAAGCATCGCATGACTTGCCGCCGTGGCGGATTGATGGCGCGATCGTGGCGGGTGTGTTGGCGGTGGACGATTTACGACCGTTGGAAAAGGCGAGGCTGCCTTATGTGAGTGTCAACGGCTGGGCGGGACCTCGGGGCGGTTCGGTGAACTATGACGATGCGGTGGGCACGCGAGAGGCCTTGATGCACCTGATGGAACTGGGTCACAAGCGCATTGCCTACGCCAACGCCCGCGGTCCCTGGCGGACGCATCCGTCAGTGCAATTGCGTCACCAGGCTTATGTGCAGTGTTTGCGTGAAGCGGGGTTGCAGCCGGTGGCGGGGCACGATCAGCCTTGGACGGAGGAGGCGGCGAAGCCGACGCTCCAGCGTTGGATTGAAAACGATGGGGTCACAGCAGTGCTGACCTACCAGCATTTTCACGGGCTGGAGGTGATGCGCACGGCTTATGAACTGGGGTATATGCCGCCCAAGGCGTTGAGTATTGTTTGTTTCAACGATGAATACATTGGACGCATGACGTACCCGAGTTTGACGGCTGTGCGCTTGCCGACACTGGAAGCCGGTCGCATGGCGGCGAGCATGTTGCTGGATAGCATCGGATCGCAGCATGTGCCCAAGCAGCCGGTGATGCTCAAACCCGAATTGGTGATTCATGATTCGACAGCTGCGCCCCGGGTGTGATGCTTGACATGCTCGTGTCGGAGGCGCGGCCCCAAAGTTACCGAATTGATACAGGGAGTATGAACGGATGACCACGCCCACGATGGCAACGCTTATTTGCTGCGCCTGGATATTGCTTGGAACAATGATGACGGATTGGTGTGCCGGTCAAACCGGTGACACCGCGGTGCATCGACGTTACGGCGCCTGGCACAGCGGCATCATCGGCGGGGGCGGCTATTTGCAACAGGTGCATTTTTGCCCCAGTGATGCAAAGCGGTTGTATCTGACCAGCGATGTGGGCGGGTTTTATCGCAGTGATGACCTGGGGCAAACCTGGCGCATGCTGCATGGGGAGCTGACGGATGGTGCGGGGGGCGATTTTTGCCGCGGGCTTTGGGTGGACCCGGATGATGCGGATCGACTGCTGGTGGCGGTGGATACGGGCATTTATGTTTCAACCGATGGCGGAGGTAGTTTCCGTCAAACACTCAAGGCAAACTTTCACGGCAACAACCATTCGCGTAATCACGGATTGATACTGGTCAGCAGTCCGCGCGATAAAAACGTACTGCTGGCGGCGGCGGATCGGCAGGGGGTTTTTCGCTCGGCGGATGGGGGCATGACATGGAAGCATCATGGGCCGACCAACTTGTGGTCACCCAGTGCGCTGGTGTTTGATGAACACAACCCCCAGCGCGTCTGGCTGTGTGTCAGTGGTTGGAAAGACCATCAGAAGCTGGAACTTGGTTTGTGGCGAAGTGATGATGAAGGTCAGACCTGGCGAAAAATAGCAGAGCAATCACCCAGCGAATTTTTACAGGACCCGCAAACCCCCGGCAGGTTTTACGGGTTGATCGATCAGCGCCCGGTACTCAGTACCGATGCAGGCAATACATGGGTGAGGTTTGATGATGGGTTGCCGGCCAAAACCAATGATGCCCGCACCGATGGTCAATATGCAGCCATCACCGCTCAAGGTTCGATCATCGCATTGGGCGGTCATGGGGGTCACTTTTACACGCTGAATCGTGCCACGAATCGTTGGATGAAATTACCACGGGGCACGATTGATGAGGGAGATTGGTGGGGGCGTTTGGGGACGGGGGGCGTGAATCACTTTGGCAGTGCCCTGGGTTACCTGACCATTAACCCACGTAACCCGCAACACTGGTTTTTCACGGACTGGTATGCCTGCTACCAAAGCAAAGACGGCGGGAAAAGTTGGAAGCTATCGATCGACGGAATCGAAATGACCGTGTTGCATGGCGTAACGCAGGAACCGACGCAAGCGGGCGTAGTACATGGGGCCATGGCCGACCTGGGTTACTTTCGCAGTACGGATCGGGGCCGCACATATGCATGGACACCGACCGGCATCAGTAACAATATCAGACCCATATCGGTGACCTTGGCGCAACCCGGCAGGGCGTATGCGGTGGGGCCGATGGAGTGGCAGTGGCAGGCGAATCAGGTGTTTGTCAGTGATGATGCGGGTAAACAGTGGCGGCGTTCAGCGATGCGTGGTTTGCCGGACATGAAGGAACGTCGCTGTAATACGATCGTGGCTGATGGCAGGCAGCGCGACCGGGTTTATATCACAGTGTCAGGCAAGGTGGCAGCGGGGGAGGGCGGGGTGTATCGCAGTGACGACGGCGGCCAAAATTGGACGTGGATGGGTGCAGGTTTGCCGACGATTGACCACCTTTTTAGAAACAACATTTGGGTGCATGGGCCCGAGCTTGCGTCCAGCAGCGACGGGACGTTACTGGCGATCAGTGTCGATCGCAATCGAATGATGCGTTATGACAATCGAGCACAACGGTGGGCGGAGTTGCAGTTGCCGTCGGGGGGCAGTGCGTTTGCATTGTTTACTGACCCGCACCAGGCAAAACGGTTTTACTTGTGCTTGCAGGCGGGCGGGTTGTGGCGCAGTGACGATGGGGGTGATACCTGGAAACAGGTGTTGGATCGACCGGCTTTTTGGTGGACGGTTGATTATGAGCAGCCCGATCACCAGGCCGTGGTGTCGGCTCATGAGGTGTTGCTTTCGGTTGACGGCGGAAAAAACTGGGCGGTGTTGGACAAGGCACTGCCCTATCGTCATATGCGCAATCAGGTTTGCTTTGCTGGTGATCGCATCATCGTCGGCACCGGGGGCAACGGTGCTTTTTGGATGAATAAAACCGATGCCCCTGTCGTCACGATCAGCGCTGCAACCCTTCAGTTGCATCAAGCCAACGGTCAGAATGCAACCGGTTCGTCAGCATCGCAAAATGGGGGGACTTCACACCTGCGCAACGGCAACATGGAATCGGGTGACGCAACCCCGTTGCACTGGGGTTTGTCGGACTATCGGCAAGGGCGGTTGTCGGTGCGACGGGATACCGATGTATTCAACCAAGGGGTTGGTTCATTGGTGTTGGCGACCGATGGCCGAGCATCGGGGTTTGTGCATCAGCCGCTGCAGCCCAAACCCGCCGGAGCTTTTACCGTCAGCGGTGCGGTGCGTGTTCAGGGTCGATTCGATCAGGTACTAATCGCAGTGCAATGTTTTGATGCCGACTGGAAGCAGGTGGATTGGAAGACGGTGTTCACGGCAGGCAAAACCAGCGGCGAATGGCAAAGCTTTTCGAGTTCAATCACATTAACACCGAACACCGTACATGCCATGCTGGGGGTGTCGGTGACGGGGGACGGAACCGTCTGGTTGGATGATGTGAATGCGATCACAGGTTCACCGTCAGGTTTGGCAAGAGTGGCAGCAACGGCAACGGCGGCAACAGCGGGAGCTGGGGCATCATCAGCAGATTCGACCGAGCCGAAGGTGGCGGTGAGTGCATTGCCGGTGTCCGTGCCCGCGGGTGACCAACGTTTGCGTTATGTCGGTCGTTTTCAACGCTTGGATAATGGTGCGATGCGCTGTGCGTGGCCGCATTCATCGCTGGTGATGAACGTGCGTGCGTCAGCGGTGAATGTGCAGGTTGGCGATGGCGGACAGAATCGACTTCAAGTGTTTATTGATCATCAACCGGGCAAAATCATTCAGCTCAAAGAGGGAACGCACTGGTACGCACTTGCGGAAAACTTACCCGCTGATCGTACGCATCGCATTGAAGTGGTGCGCATCACCGAAGCGCTTTTTGGCGAATTGACCTTTGGCGGATTGCAATTGGCCGAGGGCGGGTTGCTTGAACCGATGCAACCGTTGACACGTCGCATCGAGGTGATCGGCGATTCGATTTCCGCTGGTTACGGGAATGAAGCCCCCAACCAACAGGCCAAGTTTTCACCACAAACTCAGAATGCTGCGCTCAGTTACGGGGCATTGGCCGCAAGGGCATTGGGTGCGGAATATCACTGCATCGCATGGTCGGGCAAGTTGCTTTGGCCTCATAACACATTGACAGAGGTGTACGACCGGGTGTTGCCCAATCAGCGCGACACAATATGGAACCCGGCACAAACGGGATGGTCGCCCGAGGTGATATTGATCAACCTTGGCACCAACGACTTTGCGGGAAAAAACCCGGAAGAAGAAGGTTGGGTGAATGCGTACATCGACTTTGTGACAAAATTGCGGACACAGCACCCTCAGGCCATGATTTACGCAGCGGTGGGGCCGATGCTCAGCGACCCGCACTCGCCCAGTAAAAATGCGTTATCAACCATTCGACGTTACCTGCAGCGCATCGCGGCCCATTTTCAAAAGCAGGGTGACAGTCGTGTGCAACTGATTGAATTCGCCACGCAGCGCGGCGATGATGGTTTCGGGGCCGACTGGCACCCCTCGCTGAAAACCCATCGCATCATGGCTGACAAGTTGATTCAAACCCTGAAGAATGATCTGCAATGGAGCGATTCCCCGATGACGACTGCATCAGCATCGTTTCAAATCAGTACCCAATTCGCTGGTGGCAACGCCATCGTTGAATCAATCGAAGGCGACACGATTCGACTTCGCCCCGACCTGCGCGACACCGAAGGCAACTGGTTTTACTGGTCGGTGCGTGTGCAGGGGGCGGCGGGTCGCACTTTGAGTTTCATTTTCACCGCTCAAAACCCCTTGGCGGATCGCGGCCCGGCGATGTCGCTGGATCAGGGACGCACCTGGCGATGGCTGGGTCGGCAAAATGGTCAACGCGATCAGTTTACGGTCAGGTTGCCAGCCGACGGCGACGATGTGATTCTGAGCTTTGGTATGAATTACACATTACCCACCTGGCATCGCTTTTTGGATACGTTGCCGGGCAAACCCAGCGTACAAATGAGCACCCTGACGCAAACCCGTCAGGGGCGTGATGTGCCCATGTTGCGCACCGGACGACTCGATGGTCAGGCAAAGTATCGTTGGCTGCTGACCGCACGGACCCATGCCTGTGAAATGATGGCCAATTACGTGATGGAAGGTATGATTCAAAGCATGCTGGCGGAGGATGATTTGGGGCGATGGTTGCGTGAAAAT
The DNA here is from genome assembly GCA_964427135.1 of uncultured Phycisphaeraceae bacterium. Classification (GTDB taxonomy): domain Bacteria; phylum Planctomycetota; class Phycisphaerae; order Phycisphaerales; family Phycisphaeraceae; genus JAJXSS01. The sequence continues at coordinate 11,009 of CAYRTH010000055.1, read as the reverse complement.
GTCGAACTCGTGGCGGTGCCGTTTATGGATATGGACGGCGTGGAAAACGGCGATCAAGGCAAGAACCGCAAACCACGGGACCACAATCGCGATTATGCCCCGCCTCATGTGCATGTCGAGACCGGGGCATTGGTGAAATGGGCGGCTGCATATTTTGACGGGCGTCCAGCGATGATGATCGACCTTCATTGCCCCTGGATACAGGGCGGCTTCAATGAACAGGTGTACCAGCCCGGCCGGGAGGATCCCGTTCTCTGGAAACGGCAACAACATCTGGCGACATTGATCCAGCAGCATCAACAGGGGCCGATACCCTACGGACCTGGCAATGATCTGCCTTTTGGTGTGGATTGGAATACCAACGCCAACACAGTCAAGGGACTCAGTGGTTCCCGATGGGGCGGGGAACAGCCGGGCGTGCATCTGGGCACAACGTTTGAAATACCTTATGCCACCGCATCGGGCGTGGAGGTCAACCCGGAAACTGCCAAGGCCCTGGGTCGTGACCTTGCCCGTGGCGTGAAGGCTTATCTGCTGGAAATCAAATGAGAAGGTTGACGCAGATCACCCTCCAGCGGAACACGGTTGTTGATGTGTTGAAGTTATTTGCAAAGACACCCTGCACAATCATTCATGAATATTGAGAGTGCCGTCCCGCCAGATATACGTTGACACCTGTGAGTGCTTTTTTCGTAAAAGGGTTGAATCCATGCTTATGCAAGGCCCTGCAGTCAGGCGTGAAAATCATACGGTGAGAGTCAATGCAGATTGGGTCGTTGTCGGCGGCGGATTGGCTGGGGTATGTGCAGCCATCACTGCAGCCAGAGCCGGTTTGCAGGTGGTACTGATTCAGGATCGGCCGGTGCTTGGGGGCAATGCCTCCAGCGAAGTCCGGTTGTGGGTGCTCGGCGCCACCGCCCACATGTACAACAACAACCGCTGGGCACGCGAGGGGGGTGTCATCAATGAAATTCTGGTGGAGAATCTCTATCGTAATCCCGAGGGCAATCCTCTTATTTTCGACACCGTGGTATTGGAATGGGTGACACGCGAATCCAACATCCAATTGCTGCTCAACACGGCGGTGTACGAAGTGATCAAGCATGATGCCGATGTGGTTTCAGGCGTGCGTGGTTTCTGTGCACAGAATGGAACCGTCTATGAAGTGAGCGCTGCTTTGTTTTGTGATGCCTCCGGTGATGGTATTTTGGGATTTCTCAGCGGCGCTGCTTTTCGAATGGGCGCGGAGGCAGAAGACGAGTTTGGGGAGAAGTTCGCCCCCAGCACTGAATATGGAGAACTGCTGGGTCACTCGATGTATTTTTACAGCAGGGACACTGGCAAACCCGTCAACTATGTTCCTCCCAGTTTTGCCTTGCGTGACATCACCCGTATCCCTCGCTACCGGCATTTTAATACCGGGGATTTTGGCTGCCGACTATGGTGGATCGAATACGGCGGAAGACTGGACACCATTCACGATACTGAAACCATCAAGTGGGAACTGTGGAAAATCGTCTATGGAGTATGGGACCATATCAAAAACTCCGGCAAGTTCCCCGAAGCCCGGAACCTGACCCTTGAATGGGTCAGTACCATCCCCGGCAAAAGGGAAAGCAGGCGATTTGAAGGGGATTACATACTCAATCAGCGTGACCTCATCGAGCAGCATTTATTTGCGGATGCGGTCTCGTTTGGAGGATGGTCGATTGATCTGCACCCGGCAGACGGGGTGTTCAGCCAGAAGCCCGGATGCAATCAGTGGCATAGCAAGGGGATTTATCAGATTCCCTATCGTTGTCTTTACAGTCGCAACATCCGCAACCTGTTTTTGGCCGGTCGCATCATCAGCGCCAGTCATGTGGCTTTTGGTTCGACGCGCGTCATTGGCACGTGCAGCGCAGCAGCTCAGGCCGTGGGTATGGCTGCGGCCATGTGCATCAGCCGACAATGCCAGCCAAAAGACCTGCTCAATGGAAATCACTTGCGGGAATTGCAACAAAGACTGCTTCGGGCGGGGCAGTTCATTCCCCATGTGCCGCTGAATCAGACTGATGACCTGGCACGCTCGGCCCAAATCAGCGCCAGCAGTTGTCTGCAATTGCGTGAACTGCCTTCCGCAGGGGATTGGATACCCCTTGACGCATCACGAGCCATGCTGCTGCCCATCAACGCGGGTCAGGTGCCAAACTTCACCCTGCAGGTTCAGGTAAGTCAGCCCACGACCCTGCGGGTGGAATTGCGCAGCAGTTCACGACCCGGCAATTTCACCCCGGATCAGACGCGGGCCAGCCGCGAATTTGTGCTTCATCCATCAACCAATCCCCAAACCGTTGAAATGGATTTTGCAACCCGGCTGGAACGGTCCGAATATGTCTTTGTCTGCCTGATGCGTAATTCACTGGTGCAGATTCAAACCAGCCCGATGCGAATCTCGGGGGTGTTGTCGCTCATCAACCGTGCGAACGGCCAGGGCAGCCCCCATGCACAATCCCCTCAACAGGATGTCGGTGTGGACTGCTTTGAGTTCTGGTATCCGCAACGACGCCCCGGCGGGGCCAATCTGGCCATGTGCATCCATCCGCCTTTGGATGTATTTGGAATTGACAATCTGCGTCTTGGATACAACCGGCCAACGTCGATGGTCAATGCCTGGGTGGCTGACCCGGCTGATCCGCATCCAACCCTGACCCTTACCTGGAAGCAGCCACAGACCATGACTCATGTGGAACTGGACCTGGACCCGGACTGGGACCATCCCATGGAATCCGTGCTGATGGGACATCCGGAAAACCTGACACCTTTTTGTGTACCCGGCGGGCAACTCCTGGATGAACGGGAGCAAATTCTTGTTCAGTGGAGTGGACAGCGACATGCGCAATGCCGACTGATGCTCTCCTCCCCGACGACCACTTCCAAACTGGTGCTGAAACTGGACAAACCTGCAAGCAGTGCCCCTGTGGCTCTCTTTGGCGTGCGTTGTTATTCAAGCTGCGCTCCAAAGTAAACCACGAAGCTCATCCGACATGTGAATGCTGCGCTTTCGTCCAGGGGACAAACCCTTACAGCACGGTGCATCCCCCATAATGCCTTGGGCTTTCGTCCGTCGGCCTCGAGTCACTGGCTGGCCTCCCTTATTCCGCCAAGGCGACTTCCGGGGCATGCCACTGCGTTGCGATCCGTGCCCTTCCGCGGAAGCCTGTATCAGTTTCACAATCGACATTGAATTCGGTACCAACAATGCGCGAAGGTCAAGCCTCATCCCCACTGCATTTGCTGTAATTTATCACCCCATGGTTGCCTGCTCAGGTTTTTGGTGTATGCTTATTAGTAATCGTTTGCTACATGTATATTTTCAGTCACCTGTGTCATGGTTGAATGGCCCTGTTGATGGAGAATTACCAGTGCATCATCACTTGATTTCGTGGCTGTTTACGGCAGTGGCCACATGGTTTTGCCTGATGGCAACGCACGTCATTGCCCAGCCACCGCAGGCGCTTGTGGGTGTGTTCAGCGGGGCATCCCAGAACTCGGCTTTTTATTCTGCGAGCAGCGATCCCAAGGATGTGAACTTCACCGGCAGCGCATCGGACAAATCAGGAAGCACGGTCTGGCGTGAGGAACTGCAGCGATTCCAGCCGGGGCTAAGCATCAGCACCGGGTCGCGTGTGAAGGCTGGTGTCGGGTTTGTCTCGCATTGGTGGACGCAGGCGGGGGGGTTGACAGCCGATGGACTGGCTGTGAAAAACGATCTGATCAACCGCATGAAGTCCAACACCCTGGCTGATGGTTTTGTGTGTCATGCCCTTGCCTCGGCTGCCTACAACGAATCCACTTCCACGCTGTTTCGCACCGAACTGGCAGGTTATGCCACCGCACTCAAACAGGCGGTGGACGATGAATTCGGCACGGGCAATCGCAAGTTTACTTTTTGGTGGATGGATCCGGGCAATCGCTGGAACAATGCTGAGGGTGGACCCAATGCCGCCGCTGATCGTCGGCGTCAGCCGTTGGACCTGGCCGGTAAACGTGATCATGTGCCGGCGTCGGAGCCTTTGCCCTTTTTCCGTGTCGCACCGACGGTGATGACTTATGTGATCGGTGACTGGAACACCAGTGGCGATGGTATCCACCTGACCCGTGCCAGCAATCAACGAGCAGGTCGGCAGTTGGCCTATTCCATGCTCACAGACTGGGGAGCTGATGACGGGCCGATCCAACGTGAGTTATCGATTGAATTCGCCTGGCGCGACCCCAGCGACACCAAGGCCCTGGTCGTCAAGGTGCTGACCAACGGCGGAACACTCATCGCAGGTCGTCAACCCCTGCGCATTTCCACTGCCACCGGTGCAGGCGTCAGCACCGACAATCAGGGGTTGCTCAACGGCGATTGGACCATCAGCGTGGACAACAGCACCGCAGCACAGGGCTTTTCACTGGTGCGCCTGGTGCGCAAAACCGATCTGCCCACGGAGGACCTTTTCTTTTCACACACCTGGGGCATCTGGCACACCATCACGCCTGGTCGCCCAAGCAACAACTACACCGGACCGCTGGTCGTCTGGCATGAGGACCTTACCGGAACCACTGGCATGACGCAGAATTTTGCCGACCTGACCGGCACCCAGCGTTCCATCATCATGACCCTTGGTTCCGAACATCTGATTCCGATCACAACTTATGTCCCTGAGCCGATCTCGCTGGGCACCCTGGGCGTGATCCTGGCCGGTTCACTGCTGCATCGCGGACCCCGGTCGTGTGCATCCGTTACGTCTTGTGAATTGATCAAGCGATGATGAACGGATCATCGTCCATACTGTCTTGTGATTTGTCGTTCCAAGGATGTCCAATAGATAAACCCATGTTTGAAGGAGGCTGACTCATGAACACCTTGATCAAAACCGTCTGTCTGTTATTTGCCACATTGATGACGACCTCGATTCATGCTGCGGTCATTGCCCGTTACGAATTCAATACCAACGGCAGTTTTGCTCCCACAACCGTCGCTACCGGTGTTACAGCATCGGATTTACTCAAAGGACCGGGGGTCACGGCGGCCTATTGGAGCAGCGGCACCATCGCCACCAATTCCATTACCCTCAGCCATCAGCTTTCGACGGCTGTCAGTGCCGGTGATTATTTTGAGGTTCAGGTCAGCCCGCCCACCGGCATGAAATTATCATTGACCTCTTTCAGTTTCAATTACATCGCGACCGCAGGGGTGGGCATCAATTACTTCGCCAATTTTTACGGACGATCCAGTGTTGAGGGATTTGGGGGCAACATGACTGGAACCACCTGGCCCAAATTGGTCAACGCCACCAACACGTTGAATGTGAATGTACCCCTGGGCCTGGCTTACAGCGACCTGAGCGGAACCGTGAGCTTTCGCATTTATATGACCGACCGCGAATCTTTTGATGGCTCATCGCATCAGGCACGGGTGGATAACATTCAAATCGAAGGTAGTGTGGTGCCCGAACCTTTGAGTCTGGTCGCAACGCTGCTGTTAGCCCCGGCTTTGTTGCTGCGTCGGTGGTGATGCAGATGAACTTTCATACCAATTTGCTATCAAAGTTATCGTATTGTTCTTGATCGCCGGGTGTCACACCGCGTTCCGCGCAGCCCCCCGGGGCGCTGTGTGTCCGATCAAACCATGATAGGTAATCATTCGTTGACATACAGCAAGTAGCCTGGGCTTGAGGTAGGGTGGGCCGAGCCTTCCAGGTCCACCAAATGCGAGTACGAACCCCCGCAACCTCGAACTGCTGGCTGCCATCGGCGTGGATTTTGTTCACGCCGTATTGTTGGTGATCATGTATGGGGCGTGGTGGCATCCATGGAATCCACTGATCTTGCTTGAGGGCCGGGGTGCCACTGGCAGCTTGTCTGCTGGTGAATTGCCGATGGTGAACTGCGGGCTTGAGTTGGAATAATGTTGACAGTTCTTTGACAACCCAATTCCGCGACCGCGATGTGCCGTTGGGCCACGATTGTCTTGCGTCAAACAACTTTGGACCTTGGTTCGGGGGACCTTGGACTTTGGACCTTGGGTAACCCACCGTTTCTTGGTCGTTATGCCAACCGCTCGTTCACGCTCGCGGCTCGTTACAGACTTCTCACACGCGAATTGGTGCATCAGCAAAACGATGCCATGCATGAACATGCCAAGGGATCGATCTTCGAGTATATCGAGGTGTTCTACAATCGTGTGCGCCTGCACAGCACGTTAGGCTATGTTAGCTCCAAAGCGTTCGAGGCTAGTCTGACATAACCCCTAGGCGCGCCCACCAAACGTGGGGTAGGCCAACCGATCAATACACACTCTTCATAGCTGCGGGAGGTATCCCGCAGTCTTCCGCAAAATGTCATTAAGTCACATATCTTCGGTGTTGGCGCGTGGTGGGCCTAAAAGTCTCGGCCACCCTACTTGAAACCCAGGATACTTGCTGCGACTTCAAGCCTACAACCAGGCCGCCCAACTCATGGATCGCATTGACAGCACCGCCCAGCCCTGCGATCAACACGACACGACATCGACGACAGCTTCCTCTTTATCGAAATCGCCGACCGCCTCGACGGCCCGTACATTATGATGTTCTGCCATGAATGAAGAGCAACTACAATTCAAAGACCCCCCGGCCATGTATCGCCCTGTGCCGTTCTGGAGTTGGAACGAACACATCGCACCCGACGAGGTGCGCAGACAGCTTCAATTGTTGGCTCAGGCAGGCTATGGCGGCGCGTTTATGCATAGTCGCACCGGTCTGCTCACTCCCTATCTGGGCGAGCAATGGTTTGATGCCGTTGCGGTGGTAATTGACGAGTGCCGTCATCTGGGCCTGAAGGTCTGGCTTTACGACGAAGACACCTGGCCCAGCGGGTTCAGCGGCGGTAGTGTGCCCCGTGCTGATCCGCTTTTTCGACCCATGGCTATCTTCGCAGCCAACGTCGGTGATTCAGTTCCCCCGCTGGCTGTGCCTCTGGGCCAATCACGTCAGGGCATGCAAATTTATCAGTACACCGAACCATTGGGCAACCCACGCTTCAACGGCACAACCTACATCAACCCACTGCATCGCAACGCCGTCGCCTGTTTTATCCGTGAAGCCTACGAAAGCTACCACCAGCGCTTCGGCGAACACTACGGCTCACTCATTCCCGCCACGTTCACCGATGAACCCTCGGCCTTTTCCCTGGCGACCGCGCTGCCCACCGGGGGCGTCCCATTTGCCCCTGAACTCCCGGACCATCATCGCCTGTTGCATGGCGAAGAAACGCTGCCACTACTACACCTGCTATTCATCGACGAACCCGGGGCTGCGGCATTTCGTGTCCGCTACTATCGCACCGTCAACGACCTGTTCACCCGCCACTTCACCCGCCAACTGGCCGACTGGTGTGATCAGCACCACATCGCTTTCACCGGCCACTTCGTCTTCGAGGAAAAATTGCTGCGCCAGCAATTCGTCGGCACGATTGTCGCCGGTCAGTATCGTCACATGCACATCCCCGGCATCGACCACCTGGGCCTGCAGGTGCGGGAACGGGTGACCGCCAAGGTGTGCCAAAGCGCGGTCAATCAGTTCGCCAAGCCGCGCATGCTCAGCGAGCTTTATGGTGCAGCCGGTCAGCATCTTTCGCTAGCGGACCGTTTGTGGATCGGCAGGCAACAGGCTGCACTGGGCGTCAACCTTTTCGTTCCGCATCTGGCGCTCTACACGATGTCCGGCTGTCGCAAACGCGACTACCCCGCCAATCTTTTTTATCAGCAACCCTGGTGGCCGCTCACACCCTTGGTCGAAGACGATCTGTCTCGGCTTTCGGTTGCTTTGTCGCAAGGTCGATACGTCGCAGATGTCCTGCTGCTGCACCCGGCTGAGTCGGTGTTTGTGCCCTGGCGCAGCCGTGTGTATCAACCGGGGGAGCAGTCCATCCCGATGGTCCACCACGATTCAATCGACGATGATGCTCGTACCGCCGTTGAAACGATCGACCAACGACTTGCGACCATGGTGGACCTGCTGCTTGGCCAGCGCATTGGTTTCGACCTGGGCGAAGAAGGTGCCTTGCATGACCTGGGGCGGATCGTTCAGTTCGACGGCAATACCCTGTTACAGGTCGGGGCGATGCGCTACCGTGTTGTGCTATTGCCTCATCTGCTCACCATGCGCCCGACGACCTTCGCGCTGCTCCGCCGCTTCACCGATGCCGGTGGCATCGTGTTACGTACAACCGATGAGCCGTTGATGCTCGACGGCACACCCGATGCCGACCTGGGCGATTGGATCACTTCACGGCCACGTCACGATGTCCAAACCCTGATACCAGCGATCCGATCGCTGATACCGCAACCGGTGGATTTTCACCCCGACCCCGACTGCCACGAATCAACTCAAAAGCTGTTATGGACCCATGTACGCGATCTGCAAGACGGATGTTGGCGGCTGTACGTGGTGAACCTCAGTCGAACCTGTGACGCAATCGGTCGTTTGCGAATCAAGGGCCGTTGGGCCGGTGTCCAGCAACTGGATACGCAAACCGGTACATACACTCAACTGACTGACTATGCCACGCACGCCGATCACATCGACATGCCTTTGCACCTGCCGCCGATCCATCACCTGCTGTTGGAACTGTTGCCCGAGCAATCATCCCTGTTGCCATCGGTCATTGCCAAAAACCCTGACCTGATTGACCTGGATTTTTCCAATGCCCGGGTCCAACGCCTCGATGACAATGCCCTGATACTCGACACCGCGCACTGGCGTGAGGGCGACCGGCCATGGTCGGCAAACCCCTTGCCGGTGATCGCCATACAGCAACGACTCAATGCCCTGCGCTATCGTGGTCCGCTGACCCTGCGATTTCCGCTTCGTGTCGGCAATCTGTCCGCTCAACGCTCACTTCGGCTGGTCGTCGAACACCCCCAACACTACATCATCCGTGTGAACCAACAAAAAGTTGCTTACCTCGGCCTGCCGTTCTGGCGCGATATCCGCTGGCTGCCCATCGACATCACCGGGTTATTGCATCCAGGTGACAATGACATCGAACTGCACTGCCCCGATTTTTGCTTCGGTGACCCTACGAGCTTTGATGACTCCGCTGCTCGTTACGGGACCGAAATCGAGTCGCTTTTCCTTGTCGGCGATTTCTCTGTGTCAGGTCGATATCAATCTGAAACCCCGGCCACCGCGACATTGACCGAGGCGGACCCGCCCGCCTGCTGTCGCTACATATTTGAAGCGGCATCGTTGCAGGTGGATGAACCGCAGGTGCTGCAACCCGGCGATGTCACCATTCAGGGTCTGCCGTTTTATGCCGGCCGATTGCGTTTGACCCTGCCACTGCCCCGGGCAGGTGCTGACTGTCAATACCGTATCAAAACCTTCGATGCCGCAGCCGCACGCATCACCATCGCTGATCGCATCATCTTCGATGCGGCGCTTGCGCCGATCATTTTCCGCCCTGATGCACATACCCTGCTGCCCGTCGATTTAAGCCTCACGTTATTCGGTACGCTCCGTAATCTGTTGGGGCCGCACCATCATCCCGGACCCGAATTGCGCTTCGTCGGCCCACCGCATTTCACCCCCTGGCCCTCCACCCATCAGTACAAAACACCGGCCGCGATAGCTCAGGCGGTGCTGGATTGGGCCACCAACGGACACGCACCACAGACCTGGGACCGTGACCACCATGTCATGAGCTTCGGGGACATCGGTTGTGGACCTCCCCATTAATCGTGGGCGAGCGTCAATGGTTAAATCAGGCCGGGTGCCACACTGCGATCCGCGTATCAGACGCTGTATGCTTTGTGGCACCGCCGCCCTCGGCGGTGGGTTTGACAAAGCGGCGGATGGTATCCTGCGGTCTTCCGCAAAATGTCAACAAGTCTCATATCCACGATGCTGACGCGTGATGGGCCTTGAAATCTCGGCCCACCCTACCTGTAACCCCTGCGACTTGCTGATTCTCATGTTGCAATGTTGGCTGTACCATACGGTCGTAAGCAACCCGCTGGGCAATCAGACCACCCCCAGCCAGCCAGGGTTGCGATTGTCGCCATTCATCAAAGGGGGAGGCGATGTTCAACCTGTGCGTGAGGTACGCCAAGGGCCAGCTCGGAAGCAACCGAGTTGGTCCTACCACCGCTGCTTCTCCTGATGAGCAAAGTGATGGTACCCAAGCCCAGCAGCGTGATGGAAGCCGGCTCGGGAATCTGGGAGACACGAAATCCGAAGTGGTTCCTCTCGTTCGACGGGTCGATGTAGTAGCGGAGGCCGGATTGCATAGAGTCGAAGTCGAAGGAGAACGACCCGCCCCGCAGGCCGCGAAACGAACCGTCGATGATCGCTTGGTTCCACTCAAACATGTTGCCGCCCTGGTCGAATGTGCCGTACGGACTCTTGCTGTTCTGGAACTCTCCGACCACCGTAATAAAATTACCCGAGTCGATGGGTGAAAGGCTACCGTAAAAAGTTGGCATTGTTGCCGTTGGTATCAGCCATATTCTGGCCCGGGGCACTGTTGCTACTGGTGGGGTACAAGTAATAGCTGTTCGTGGCCGGGTTGTAGTACGCCGCTTTGTACCACTCATCCTCACTGGTCACCGCCCATAGTGCCCTGCTGTTGCGGGTGATCGTATTGCCGCTGATAGCGCCCGGGGTCAGGGTGTACGCGCCGTCTTCGGTGGTGAAGGCATTCTGCGCCCCCGTCGGCTGCCCGTTGTGCAGCCAATTGGCGAACCGCGTGGCATCCCAAAAACTCACATAGTTCACCGGACGGTTGGCCCAGTCGGGAGCCACACTGTAGTTAAAACTTCCGGATGAGCCGCTCCGCTGAATGTTGCAGCCCAGTTCGCTTACCGGATCGGCCATGAGCGTGTTGTAAAGCCCATAGGTATCGGTCTTGGCCACAGCATTGAGGAACGCGGTGTACTGGCCCGCTGTTACTTCATATTTGCCGATGTTGTAGTTGTAGTTGACTTGCCCGTACAGGTTTCC
>CAYRTH010000054.1:0-19817 GCA_964427135.1 uncultured Phycisphaeraceae bacterium | reverse complement strand
GCCGCCAACCCGCAGGAATTACGCAGGGCGGAACTCGGTGCGGCGGTGGCGACGCTCGAACTGGCGACGGCAGCGCAGCAAAAGATCGAAGCTAAACTGCAATACGACCAGGCCAAGGCCCGGCATGACCGGTATCAACTGACCGCCCCGCGAGCCGGGGTGGTGGAAGTGGTGGCGGTGGCGGCGGGGGAGTCGGTCGAAGCCAACAAACCGGTGTTACGCATGGTGGTGATTGATCCGCTGTTGATTGAAGCATGGGTTGCGTTGGAAGATTCGATGCAATTGGCCGCCGAGCAACCGGTGTGGGTGAAACATCGGTTACCGGGTGAAAGTGAGCCGGTGATGGGGCGCATCATTTCGGTGGGTCAGGTGGCGGAGTCGGGCAGTCAGACGCGCATGATTCGCATTGAACTGGCCAACCCCAAAGGTTTGCCGGCGGGCGGGCATGTCGATGTGTTTTTCAAGGACCCATCAGCACCGGGCAAGGCGGACGATAGCACGGCTGAGCGCAGCGACACCGCGAGGGAGGTTGGCCGATGAGTCAAACCATGACGGCAACGCGCCAGCCGCGCGGCTGGGACAGTTTGATCGCGCAGCTCACCACGCTGACGGAACGCCCTGCGTTTGTACGGGGCATCCTTGAATTGCAATGTCGCATCGTCGCTGCGGAGTACGGGGCGATCTGGGAACTGGGGCCGGAGGGTAAGCCCGTGCCGACAGCCGCCTGGCCGGCGAGTTTGGAGCAACAGGGGCCTGACACTGATGTGCTGAAAATGTTGGGGCAGGCGGCGCAGGGGGGCATGGAACGCGGTTTATCGCATGTGCTCAAAATTGAAGTGCCCGGCGAGCAGCCCGGTAGTGCCGGGGCGCATATTTTTGTGACCATACTGCGCGTCGGCGGGCAACCGGTGGGTTGCACGACGGTGGTGGCTGATTGCCGTGACCCGGATGTGATTCACAAAACGGTGCCGATGCGCGAACTGGCGGGCGGTTTGTATGAAGGGTTTTTCGCCCGGTTGGATGCGGCGGCAAGGGCGCGTGAAGCCGAGCAGGTGCGTCAGGCCATGGCCGTGCTGGCGGTGGCGCAGGAGGGCAAGGGTTTCAAGGGCGCGTGTTTGAACCTGGTCAATGAACTGGCCAGGCAACTACGCTGTGATCGGGTGAGTGTCGGTTGGCAGAAGGGTCGATTGGTGAAATTGGTGGCGATGAGTGACACCGATCAGCTCAAACGTCACAGTGACGAAGCTGGGCAAATTGAAATCGCCATGGCTGAGTGCATTGATCAGAAGCAGCCGCTGATGGCCCCGTTGCCGGAGGATGCTGAGCCTCTGCTCGCACAGGCGGTGATTTTCAGTCATAAAAAATTGATCAGTGGTCGTGACAACGCGAATGTGCTTTCGGTGCCGTTGCGTCATGGTGATGAGCATGTGGGGGTGTTCACGCTGGAGCGCGAGGGCAAGCCGTTTGATGCGGCACTGGTGCAACGGTTGCAGTTACTGGCGGATGTGCTGGGTCCGCAACTGGCGGATCGTTATGAAAGCGATCGGCTGCTGGTGGGTCACGCCTGGCGGAGCGTGAAATGGACGGGTTCGTATTTGGTGGGGCCCAAGCATGTGGGTTGGAAGTTGCTGGGGCTGACGGTGTTGACGGTGCTGATGCTGACGTTGGTGGTGCCCTGGCCGTACCGGGTGAGTTCGGATTTTCGGTTGGAGGCGCATGAGCGCAGGGTGTTGCCGGTACCGTATCAGGGCAAACTGGCGGTGGTGCATGTTCGGCCGGGGGACAAGGTGACGGTGGGCCAGGTTTTGGCGGAACTGGACAGCCAGGAATTACGCTTGCAGTTGGCGGAGGCAACGGGTCGTTTGCGTTTGTCGCAGGTGGAACACGATCAGGCCAAGGGAGAGGGCAAGCAGGCGGATGCGGCCAAGGCTTCGGCGAACATCATGCAGCATCAGGCGCGGGTGGATTTGCTGACGTATCAGATCAGCATGGCGAAGATCACCAGCCCGGTCGAGGGTGTGGTGTTGGATGGGTATTGGGTGGACAAGGTGGGGTCGATGCTGGAACTGGGGACCAATTTGTTTGAGGTGGCGCCGCTGGCGGGGCTGACGCCGGTGCTGAAGGTGCATGAGTCGGACATCAACGCGATTTTGGAGGCGTTGTCGGATGGTCGCGCCACACTTGAGGGCGAACTGGCGACGCGCAGTGTGCCGGAGTTGAGCTTTGCGATTGCCTTTGATCGGATTGTGCCGCTGGGCAAACCGGTGGAGGGTAAAAACGTGTTTGAGGTTTGGTGCAAGATGGAGGAGCCGGCGACATGGATGCGCCCGGGGATGGAGGGCATTGCGAAGCTGGATATTGATCGTCGTCCGATTTTCTGGCTGCTGACGCATCGGATCATTGATACGTTGCGTTTGTGGCTGTGGCTTTGAAATTTCGAATTTGGAATTTCGGATTTCGAATTTGAAGAAAACGGCAAGGGCTTTTCTTCGTTCGATCATTTCGAAATTCAAAATTCGACATTCGAAATATTGATATGGAACGTCCCACATTTTCACAATCATGGTCGCGGGTCAATCGGCTGACGCCGGTGCTGCGCCCGCAGGTACAGATTCGTCGGCGCAGTTTTCGCGGCATGGCCTGGTATGTCGTGCATGACCCGATCAGCAACCAGTTTTTCAGACTCAACCCGGTGGCGTATCACCTGGTCGGCCTACTGGATGGCAAACGCAGTGTCGATGAGGTCTGGAAAATGACCCTCGACAAGTTCGGCGACGATGCCCCGACACAGCAGGAAGTCATCGGCCTGCTGGGGCAATTGAATCAGTCGAACCTTTTGCGCATCGACCTGCCGCCGGATGCGCAACCGCTTTTGGCGCGACAGCAACAACGCACCGCCAAGAAAATCGGTCAGAGCGCGATGAGTCTGATGTTTTTGCAGATTCCGCTGTTTAACCCGGATGTGATTCTGCAAAAGCTGCTGCCCTTGTTCCGACCGATGCTTTCGCGGGTCGGACTGATGATTTGGGCAGCATGGCTGATTTTTGCCTTGAGTGTGTTTTTGCCCAATTTCAGGGAGTTTTGGCGTGACACGGGCAGTTTGCTGGCCCCGGCCAACTGGGGCTGGATGATTGTCATTTTCATCGTGGTCAAAGCCTGGCATGAACTGGGTCACGGACTTGTGTGTCGGCGCTTCGGCGGAGCGGTGCCTGAAACCGGCATCATGATGCTGGTGCTGTTGCCATGCCCGTACATGGACACGACCAGTGCATGGAGCTTTGACACCAAATGGAAACGCATACTGGTGGGCGCTGCGGGCATGATGTTCGAACTGACACTTGCTGCGGCGGCAGCGATCGTGTGGGTGAACGCGGACTCGGGCACACTCACCAAACAACTGGCCCACAACGTGGTGTTGCTGGCGTCGGTGGCGACGGTGCTTTTCAATGCCAACCCATTGATGCGGTTTGACGGGTATTTCATGCTCAGCGATGTGCTGGAAGTGCCCAACTTGTATGAACGATCGAATCGACACTTGCATTACGTGGCGCAGAAATATGCGTTTGGGTTAAAGCATGCACAGCCGGTGTCGAGTCAGAGTTCGGAAAAGTCGTTGCTGACGGTGTTCGGTATCGGGGCAGCGGTGTATCGGGTGCTGATCATGTTCGGCATCACGCTGTACATCGCGGGGTTTGCCTTCACGATCGGTTTGATGCTGGCGGCCTGGACGCTGATCACCTGGTTGTGCATCCCCACCGGCAAGTTTTTGCACTGGCTGTTCACCAGCCCGGCGTTGTATCGCAAACGTGCCCGTGCTTTTGCGGTGACCGGCGGGGTGCTGACGATGTTGCTGCTGGTGCTGGGCGTCTGGCCGATGCCCGAACATCGCCGAACCCAGGGCGTGGTCGAGGCGGCGGATCGGCAGGATGTGGTCGTCGGAGCCGATGGATTTGTGCAAAAGGTCGAAGTGGAGGCGGGTGATTTTGTCCAGCAGGGGCAGGTGATCATGCGGATGCGCAACCCGGAATGGGAAGCCCGCAAACTGGAACTGGAAGGTCAGATCACAGCCCAAAAAATCGCCCAGCGTGAAGCACTGGGCACCAAACCGACCGATCGGCAGATGGCTGATGCGCGACTCAAGGCCCTGGAAGAGGAATATTACGAACTCAAAGAACGGATCCGCGAATTGGTGCTGATCAGCCCGCGCAACGGCAGGCTCGTGGCCCCGGCTTTGCGTTCATTGCAGGGGGCGTATTTGAAACGCGGCAAACAGATTGGTCAGATCATCGACCCGCAATCGCTGCGCGTCACGGCTTTGGTTGATCAGGCGCAGAATACCCTGGCAGGGCTGCATCAGGTGGAAAAGGTGGAAATGCGCACGGCTGGGCAAAAGTCGATGGCGATACAAGGGCGGGTGCAACAGGTGTTTGACTCCGGCTGGTCACAACTGCCTCACCCGGCACTGGGGTATCAGGGCGGTGGACTGGTGCCGACGGATTCGCAGGACCAGCACGGAATGCGGACATTGCGGCCACAGTTCACGTTGTGGTTGTCATTGCCGACGGAGGCAAAGCCGGTGAACACGTTGCCGGGCGAAAGGGTGTATGTGCGGTTCACGTTGCAGGAGCGTAGGCCGTGGTTGCAACAGTGGGCGCATCGGTTGCGACAGTTGCTGCGGGATCAGGTGATGATTTAGGAGCTGGGGGCTGGGGGTTAGTGGCTGGGTGCAGTCAACCAAGCCGGGAACGAGGCTGGCAAGCCGAGGGCCCGGGTATTCTGGATGGCGAATCGATTTGCCAGCGCTTGACGCCGTGCCCTTTAGGGCCGGATGGTTGGAGGAATCATCCGGGGCTAAAGCCCTCGGCGTCAGTTGTGAAAGTGATTTGATAGGGGGGAAACGAATGGAACATGACCGCGACGCCGATTCAATCTGACCTGGACTTTTGGTCGATGCTGCGGACGCGCAGGCGACAGGTGCAAATGCTGCGCGGGATGGACGCAACTGCCAACCGGTGGGTGGCCCGCGCCAAACACGCGAAAAAGGCATTGAATTTTTTGCATGCCCAGGCGCAGGCGTCGGTGGTGTTGGAGGCGACATGGTCATCACTGGGCGAAGCAGCGCTGGATGAAAAACTGATTGAACTGCGGGCGATTTTTGCACGTCGGCGACACGAAGATGAACACATTCGACAGGCATTTGCCGCGGTGCGTGAGGTGGCCCGGCGAACCACGGGCGAACACCCGTACCCGGTGCAGGTGATGGGGGCGATGGGTTTGTTTCATGGGCAGATCGTGGAAATGGTGACTGGCGAGGGCAAAACACTCACAGCTTCACTGGCGGCGGCGGTGCTCGGCTGGACAAGGCAACCGGTGCATGTGGTGACGGTCAATGACTACCTGGCGCAGCGCGATGCGGACAGTCGCAACCCGATTTTCAAACGTTGCGGGCTGGTGGCCGGGGCGGTGGTGAATGAAACCAAGGAGCCGCAGCGGTTGCAGGTGTATCGCCTGCCGATCGTTTACACGAGCGCCAAGGAAGTCATGGCGGACTGGCTGCGCGATCAACTGCGTTTGGGGCGTATCAGTGACCCGGTATCGACGCGCTGGCTTTTGCCGGATGTCTGGCAGGATTGGCGGCGGGGTCGATCAGGGCAGACACAGGTGATGGTGCCGGGGTTGTTTGCGGCGATCGTGGATGAAATCGATGCGATTTTGATTGATGAAGCGGTGACGCCGTTGATTATTGCGCAGGACCGTGGCGAAGATGCCCAGGGAAAGATTTATAGCCGGGCGAGGGAACTGGCCTTGCAACTGAAGCAGGGCGAACACTTCAAACTCAAACTCGACGATCGGCAGGCGGAACTGACCAACGCGGGTCGTGAAAAACTGGCGGAACTGGTGCTTGAAAATGATCATGCCCTTTTTCGTGCACCTCGGCGGGGGGCGGAACTGGTCAGTCAGGCGCTGGTGGCGGACCTGTGTTACCACAAGGGGGAGCATTACCAGGTGGTCGAAAAGAAAATCGTCATCGTCGATGAATACACCGGTCGTTTCATGGCGGATCGTCAGTGGCAGCACGGATTGCACCAGGCGGTGGAAGCCAAGGAAACCGTGCCCATCACAGCGGATCGTGACACACTGGCGTCGATCAGTTTTCAGCGCTATTTCAGGCAATATCGACACCTGTGCGGCATGACGGGCACGGCTGCGGAATCAGCGCCGGAGATGGAACGCACTTATGGTTTGCCGGTGCGCATCATACCGACGCATCGGCCGATTCGGCGTCAGGCGCTGGCGGATCGTATTTTTGTGAAGGCGGCAGACAAGTGGGTGGCGGTGGCTAATGAGGTGGCGAGGTTGCATCAGCAGGGTCGGCCGGTGTTGGTGGGCACGCGCTCGATTGATGCGTCGGAACAACTGGGTGAGTTGCTCAAACAGCGCGGGTTGTCCGCGGTGATTTTAAATGCCGAGCATCACAAGATGGAAGCGGAAATCATCAGCAGGGCCGGCGAGCGCGGGGCGATCACGGTGGCGACCAACATGGCGGGGCGAGGGACGGATATCAAGCTGGGGCCTGGCGTGGCGGAGCTGGGCGGGTTGCATGTGTTACTGACCGAACGGCACACAGCCCGGCGGGTGGATCGACAGTTCATCGGTCGATCAGGGCGACAGGGCGACCCTGGGTCATCACAGGTGTTCTGCGCGCTCGAGGATGATTTGGTGATCAAGTACGCCCCGCGCTGGTCGAAAATACTTCGGCAGCGTTACGCGAACAAAGGGTTGGAAGCCCCGAGTTGGACCAGCCGGGTGTTCGACTGGGCGCAGCGCACGGCCACGCGCCGATCATTGGCATCACGGTTGATGCTCATTCGGCAGGATCATGATTTGGATAAATCGCTGCCCAGGTAGGGGGTTGGTTTAAAAGAAAAACAAAGGGTATAACTTGCTGATGTGGTCTGTGAATTGGACATGCCAAAAAACCGATGTTAATATATAACTAAACTCCATGGATGGGCATCCAACGACAACAACGATTTATCGAGGATCATGTTGCACCATACGATTTGCCGTCAGTGCAAACTCACAGATGCCTGCGTCGGATTTTTTTTCTAATGATCTGGATGATAAACAGCAACGAAAGTTCATGGCTTTGTTCTCTCGCATGGGTGATATGGGAAAAATCCATGACGAAGAAAAATTCAAGCACGAGCAGGACAAGATTTATGCCTTCAAGATTCACCAGTCGCGCATTTATTGTTTTCGAGACGGTAACGATTGGGTGTTGACCAACGGATGCTTCAAAAAAAGGAATAAAGCAGATCCGACTGAAATCGTAAGAGCCGTTCGGATCATGAACGAACAGCAAAATCGCCAGTAAAGGAAGAGGAAACCATGGCTCAATCGGTCTATGAGGTGATGACCGCAGGGCAGGAGGCCAAGCGGCTTTTTCAGCAGGAGCGGACCATTCTCGATGTGACGGAGTTGATTTGTGAAGAGATGAACAAACAAGGAATTACCAAAGCCCAACTGGCAAAAAAAATGGGTGTTTCCAGAAGCGCTATTACGCAGATGCTTGCCGGTGAACGGAACATGACTCTCCGATTGGTGAGTGATGCGCTGTTCGTGCTCGGAAAAAAACTGCATCCCATGATAGGCCGTTTGGATGAGGCTCCCCGTCGTTACGTTTCTATTTCTGTTGATCTTGAGGGTGGGGATAAATGGGCTGGTGGTCCCGCCCCGAATACTAATATCAAAATAACGGCATCGAATGTCTTGTGCGCTTGATTTTTGCTTATTGCCTCAACTATGAACCCAACCAAGTCCCCCATCATGAAGTCCAAAGATCGTCTCCCTTACGTGGAGGAAGTTGCTGGTCAGATTGATATTGTGGACGTTTGCCTGCTGACGTCCAACTGTCAGCGTCCGGTCAATCCCGGCAACCTCACCAAGCGGGCAAGTGCCGGACACCGTGCGGAAGTTCAATATGATAAAAGCGCCAGGAGCATTCGTGTCATTGTGCAGTTTCGATTCGAGGCTTTTGAATCGGTCACAGACGCTAGCGATAAGACCGGCCTTTTGATTGAAGCGTCGTATGGTCTTTCCTATGTGTTAAAAACCGACAAAAATATCACCCTTGAAAAGGCTAGGGCGTTTGGTGAAGTGAATGGTATTTACAACGCCTGGCCTTTCTGGCGCGAATTTGTTTATACAACACTTGCTCGTATGGGTCTTCCGCCTATCACGTTGCCTGTATTTCGTATCGCAGATGACGTGTGATCATGATTTGGACAAATCGCTGCCGAGGTGATGAGTTGTGAATGAAGTTGTCAAAGGCCAGGCACGCCCTCACCCCACCCTCTCCCGGAGGGAGAGGGGTAGACCAGCCAAGACCAATGATCAAGCGATAACGAAATTGTTATGAAGCCAATGGGTTGCCGCCCTCGGCTATGCAGAGAGCTTCTTTAAACAATTAGTTATGGATGGTTTTGAAAACCGAGGTTACTTGGTGTCGTGAGGCTTGAGTTCTTCATATTCCCTTTGCAGGGCGGCATCCGCTGGCGACAGTGACAAGGCTCGCTGATAATATTGCATGGCTTGGTCAGGTTGACCCTGCGCCAGCGCAAGTCGGGCAAAGGTGCGCCATAGCCTTGCATCGTCATCATGGTCGGGCTGCATGGCGGTGATCTGTGTTTGGGCGGTGACAAGGTCATTGCGCGAGATCGCCAATTCCGCCAATTGAAGGTGGGCATCGAGTTGTTGCGGGTGATGATCAAGGATGCGTTGGTACTGTTCCTGCGCCTGTTGTGGGCGACCCAAAAGCAGAAACAGCCCGGCCAATCGCATGCGTACCTGAATCGATTCGGGTCGGCTGTCGGCTGCCTTTTCCAACCATGGCTGAGCTTCGTTGTATCGCCCCAGTTCCATCAGGGCGGCCCCAAAACGATACATGGCCACGGGGTTGCCCGGCTGACGTTCCAGGTCCATCAAACGCATGGATTCAGGGCTGCGACACTGTGAGTTGTACCACCAGGAGGACAGCCCCATGACCACGACCAGCAGGGCACAGGGAATGGCCACGGCGGCGCGACGACGGGCATCGTGCAGGGTGAAGCGACGAATGCCCTCGGCCAATAACATGGCGACGGCCAACATCAGCGGCATGGCCAAACGCTGGGCGGCGTAAATGGGGGCGGCAGCGATGATGTGGGCCACGAGAATGAATTGACCCACGGCCAGCGTGCCAGCGACGGAGAGCCAATGACGCTGCCGCAGGCCGACGAACAACATGCCCACCAACCAGACGAGTAACAGCAGCCCAACCCAGACCACCGGCTGATGCCAACCGGGCAGGGCGGCGGGAATGGTGTTGGTGCAGGGTCGGGGGTACGCCAGTTGTGAAAGGTAATAACCCGCCAGGGAAAACGAAGCTGCCAACCGTTCGCTGGTGGAAGCGTCAAGCAAAGGGTTACGGGTCAGATCATCGCTGACCTGTGACAAACTCAAGTGCCACCCGATGGCGTGGGATCGGCCCCAAAGATACAACGAGAGTGGAAGCAGTAACAGCAAGGCAGTCCCCGCATGAACCGGACGCAAGCTGGGGGGTGGGCCGTTGGGTGTTGATTGATTGCGTTTAAGCCAGGGCAGATCGAGTTTGCCTGGGTGTGGCCCGATGTAGGCCTGAACGATGGCCAGGGGTATCACCAACAACCCGGTGGTATCGGAACCCATGGCCACGATGACCGAAATGAGTGCCAGCATGGCCGAGGGAATCGAACCCTGTTGTCTGACCAGGGCACGACGATGCAGCCAACCGAACACACATACACCCAGCAAGGCCAGTAGCTGGGCGCGACCGGTGATGAGGTTGACAGCCTCAGCCTGTACCGGGTGGGCGATGAAAACAAAAGCAGCCAGCCAGGCGGCGGTGGCCCCGACGTAATGCGTGAGCCACCAGCCGACGACGCAACCCAGCAGGGCGAGCAAGGCCATGTTGACGATGCGAAACCCGGCGGGGTTCAGGCCGGTGAGTTGATCATTGAGGCGATAACTGGCGATGGCGATGGGTCGATATTGGCGCAGGCCATCGGTCTGACCGAAACGCTCGTGATGTTGCCAAAGGTCCAGCCAGCGACCGGATTCGACGACATCCGGGTTGGCGATGATGATCGTGCGATCGTCATCGAGGAACGGATTGCGCAGGGCGTTGCTATACAGCCCGGCCACCAGCAGGGCCATGACAAGGGGCAGATAAATCGCAATCGCCAAAGTTCGTGCGCGTTCTTGCATAAATCGTCACAAAGACGAAGGGGTGTTCCCGTTCCTCTGACTCATTTTACATCATCGGCAAGTTCGAACCGCGCGTCCACTGGTGAAAAAGAAGTGGTTGCCTTGCCAGAAGAATTTAGAATTTTACACGCCTGAATTTCATGGTCCGTCATGAAGTTCAGGATCGTTTTCATACAACAAATCAAGACGCCGAGGGCTTTAGCCCCGGATTATTCGACTGTGCGGATATCCGGCCCTAAAGGGCTCGGCGTCAGGCGCCGACGCAAAGCGTCTGCGCTAAACATATAAATGACTCGACCACTCGACCACTCGACTACTCGACTACTTCTTCTCACCGCATCAGGTAATTCTGATTCGGGGCCTGATTCCATAAACCCAGCCATTGCACACTGGTCACCCGCCAATGGTCATCGTTCATGCGCACCCAGGTCAGTTGCCAGACCGTGGGCACCGTTTCCGCCAAGGCCCCTGCCTCCATCACCGAACGGACCCGTAATTGCACCACGCGGATGCCTTGCTGATTCACCATCAATTCGATACCGGCCGGGGTGTTGCTTTTGATGTTGTACATGCGGGCTGCGCGTTGCAGCACGGGTAAAAACGTGCCGCTTTCCAGCCAAACATCGCCCACCGGTCCAAGCAGGCTCACCTGCGGGTCCAAATGACGCTGCAACACTTGCGGATCGACCGGGGCGGTGGCTGTCACCAGTTCACGGGTTTGCCGGATCACGATTTCCGTCGCTGTTTCCACCAGTACGGAAAGCAAATACACACCCACAGCAAGCAGTCCCGCTGCTGCCGCCAAAACAAGTAGCCGCCGATCACGTCGCTGTTGCCCGGTAGCCACCAGTACCAGGGCCAGCAACATCAACACCCCCACCACCGGCCAGGGTTGTTCCAGTAACCATCGTTCCCACAAGGTTGATCCCCAAAAGTTCATCATGGCACGATCATAGCCCCCGGAAGTTACCAACGCATCGTCGTCCACCTTTCAAGCTCGTTTGTGCCCTGTTCCGATAATGACCTTGACACCACCATGCCCGATGAAGTCACCATCCTTGAACGCAACCTGGCGGCCCTGAGTCGCACGGATCCGACTTTGGCGCAAACCCTGCGTCAAACCGCGCCCCTGCCCCTTGAGTGGCTACCCATTCAACCGATGGGTTCATCCGCTTCGTCAGCGACCCGTCACCCTGTCGCTGCTGCCAATCATTACGAAGCTGGCAAACCTCAATGGTCAGCTGTGGTGATGCACGAGGGCAAAGCGTTGTCGCTAGCCAGTCGTTACGACCCCCTGGCGGAAGCTCGGCAAATCAACAAGCCGGTCGATTTCACCAGGCAGGCCGGGGCCGTGGTGCTGGGCATGGGGCTGGGGTATCACGTGCTTGAACTGGCGCAACGTGCCAAACTCGGACCGGTGCTGATCGTCTATGAACCCGACCCGGCCATGTTGCGCGCGGTCCTCGAACGCATCGATCACAGCCACTGGCTGGGCCAACCCAACATCGTTTTATTCGGCGGTGAGGTCGAACGTTCTGCGATTTTGTCGCGCATTGAAATGTTCAGTTCGCTGCTCACTCAGGGCACGATACTGCTGCACCATCCGCCGACTCGACGACTGCATGCCGAGCGTATCAATACTTTCAGCCAATGTATCACCGACCTGCTGAATTACTTTCGAGTGCACATCGCCACCGCGTTGGTCAACTCCACCCGCACGATTGAAAACCTCACGTCCAACCTGGCGCATTACGCAGCCGGTGCCAACACGCAGGCGTTGTATCAACTGGCCAGGGGTTACCCGGCCGTGTGCGTGAGTGCCGGGCCGAGCCTTGCCAAAAACATCGACCTGCTGCGCGACCCTGACATTCGCCGCAACATCGTGCTGATCACCACACAAACCACCCTGCGCCCTTTGGTGGATCGAGGCATTCGTCCCGATTTTGTCACAGCATTGGACTACCACGAAATATCACGTCGCTTTTATGAAAACCTTCCGCCGTTGGAGGATGTCACGCTGGTGGTGGAAGCCAAGGGTCATCCATCGATTCTGGAAAATTTTCCCGGACCGCTGCGGGTGGTGGGTAGTGCATTCCTTGACCGCTTTTTAGGCCCAGCCGCCCCGATCATCCGCCCCATCAAACAGGGGGCGACGGTGGCGCACCTGTCGTTTTACCTGGCGCAATACCTGGGCTGCGACCCGGTGATTTTCATCGGGCAGGACCTGGGCTTTTCCGACGGGTTGTATTACTGCCCCGGCACAGCCATTCACGAAGTCTGGGCACCGGAGTTGTCCCCCTGGAACACGCTCGAAATGATGGAGTGGCAGCGCATCGTGCGACATCGTGGCCATCTGCGCAAATTACCTGATATTCACGGGCGCGACATTTACACCGATGAGCAGATGACCACTTACCTCGAACAATTCGAACGTGATTTTGCCGACGCCACGGAAAAAATCATCGACGCCACCGAAGGCGGACTGCCCAAAAAACATTCGACACGAATAAGTCTGCGTGAAGCACTCGCTCAGTACGCCACCCGACCCGTCCCGAAAATGCCGATACCCGATCGACAGCTTGACCCGGCCCGGCTGCAAGCCGCCATTGATCAGTTGCATCGTCGTACCGATGACCTCAATGAGTTGCGAAGGCTAACCCGCGAAACCATTCCGCTGCTTCGTGACATGGCTGAGCATCAACACGATCACGACAAGGCCCACCGTTTGTTTGAAAAAATCGAACAGCGGAAGCGCAAGGTGGCGCAACTGGGCCAAACTTTCAACCTCATCAACGACCTCAACACCATCGGCGTGTACAAACGCGCCCGCGCCGACCGCATCATCGAACATCAAGCAGACGACAACCCGCTTGCCAAACAACGCAGACAAATCGAACGCGACATCGAAAACCTCAACTGGTTGTTGCAAGCCTTCGACGAAGCAGGGCGAATCTTTGAACAAGCCCTGCAACGCCTGGAGCAACATGCTAAAACGGTGGGCAAAGGGACAAACGTATGACGCAACCCCTTGGTGTCGCTTTGTACGGTTCCAACGGCCATCAAATTCAACGATTGCTGGTCAATCACCCGCGTGCCAAACTCGTCGCTTTCGCAGACCTCGACCCAGCCGTGTTGCAAAAAGCAGGTCACGATATGCAAGCGGTGCGTCAGGTTGATTCACTGTCGGAATTGATTGAACAGCCGGGGGTTGAACTGGTAAGCCTCTGTTCACCCAAACGCAGCGAGCAGGCGGGTCATGCACTCTTGTGTCTGCAAGCCGGCAAACATGTGTACGCGGAAAAACCCTGTGCCCTGACGGAAGCCGACCTGGACCTGCTAATACAAACTGCTCAAAGCGCCGGTTGCCGATTTCACGAAATGGCGGGCACGGTATTTGAAAATAAAAGTTACCTGGGGCTGCGCAAGGTCGTGCAATCAGGGGTGATCGGGCAGGTTGTTCAGGTGAATGCGGAAAAGTCGTACCCCTGGCGCGACCAGCGACCCAAAGATGATGTCACCGATGGCGGACTGATTCGCTGGGTCGCGGTGCACGCTTTCCGTATGGTCGAACATATCACCGGTTTGCACATCACACATGTGCAAGCTGTCGAAGCCAGCCTCGGCAACCCGCATTTCCCGCAAGGCGGTGGTGAGCCGGTGAGTGCGGTGATGATGCTGCGTTTGCAAAACGGTACGGTGGGCAGTGTGACCGCCAATTATTTAAACCCCAAGGCCACGGGGGTTTGGGGGTATGAATCGGTGCGTGTGTTTGGCACCAAGGGTATGGTTGAAAGCACTCACGAAGGCCGACATACGCATTTGTACGTCGGCGATAAAGACCTTGGCCCGGTGGATACGAGCGAACCGGGGCGCGACTATTTTGAATATGTCCTTGATGAACTACAGGGTGGCACGATGCCCTTGTCGCTGCACGATGAACTGCACCCCACCCGCATGGTGATCGCCGCCAAGGCGGGTGCAAAACGGGCATGAATGATGTGGCGTAGTGAAGTGGTCAAGTGTTCGAGTGCGATGATTATTTCGAATTTCGAATTTCGGATTTCGGATTTCGGATTTAAAACAAGCCAAGGACGAGGAACGTAGTGACGAGGACTTGGGTAGATGAAACATAAAAAGGGAATTTTTTAGCAAGGCTTTTACATCATCCATTATCCTTTATCCATCATCCATCATCCATCATCCATCCACAATCGCTATCGCCGGGGGCGTCGGTTCTACATTTCACGCCTGCAAGTTGAGCACGCGGACCACTTCGTCCAAATCCTTGTCACCCCGGCCTGACAGGTTGATCACCAGGATGTTGTCTTTGGGCAATTCAGCCGCCAATTGCAGCGCATGGGCCACGGCATGCGAACTTTCCAACGCCGGGATAATGCCCTCGGTTTTGGTCAGCGTTTGAAACGCCTGCAACGCCACGGCATCAGTGATCGAGGTGTACTCCACCCGCGCGCTGTCTTTCCAGAAAGCGTGCTCAGGGCCGACGCCCGGGTAATCAAGCCCAGCCGACACCGAGTGCACCGGTGAAGTTTGCCCATCATCGTCCTGCAATACGTAACTCATCGTGCCATGCAGCACCCCGGGCCGACCGAGCGTGAGCGTGGCTGCGTGTTCACCAACATTCATACCTCGACCCCCGGCTTCGACACCGATCAGTCGCACCGAACGATCATCAATCAAAGGGTAAAAAATACCAGCCGCGTTGGACCCGCCACCGACGCACGCCACCACCGCGTCGGGCAGTCGGCCCAGTTGATCGAGGCATTGCTGACGACATTCCTTGCCGATGACGGCCTGAAACTGCCGGACTATCAGCGGAAACGGGTGCGGACCGGCCACGGTGCCGATGATGTAGTGGGTGTGATCGCTGGTTTCCATCCAGTCGCGCATGGCTTGATTGAGCGCATCCTTGAGCGTGCGTGATCCGCTTTCCACCGGCACCACCTGTGCGCCCAGCAAACGCATACGCAGCACATTGGGTCGCTGACGACGCATGTCTTCAGTGCCCATGTAAACGTCGCACTTGAGGCCGAAGGCCGCCGCAGCCGTGGCCGTGGCTACGCCATGCTGACCCGCCCCGGTTTCCGCGATGACGCGCTTTTTGCCCATGCGCAAGGTGAGCAGCGCCTGCCCGATGGCATTGTTGATTTTGTGGGCGCCGGTGTGCGCCAGGTCTTCGCGCTTCAAGTAAATCTGTGCTCCGCCGACGTGCGTAGTGAGTCGGCGGGCAAAGTAAAGCGGGGTCGGTCGGCCCACGTAGTGACGTTGCAGGTCTTCCAACTGTGACCAGAAAGTCGGGTCAGCCTTGGCTTGGTCGTAAGCTTGTTGCAATCGCGCCAGGGCGTTGACAAGGGTTTCAGGGACGTAGGTTCCGCCGAAGGCGCCAAAGTGACCGGCTTGGTCCGGGACGTTGTGCAGGGTGGTGGTCATGCTGATAGTTTAGTCCGTCTGCAAACCAGTGGTAACGTTGATTGGATGATTTCATCATTGGGCGATTGGGTGATTTTTCAATCATCCACGCCTGAACTTCACAAGCGTGTGTTACACACGCTTATGAAGTTCAGGATGGTCACCAAGGCATGTGGTACCGCCGCCCTCGGCGGTGTGGTGTCACTGGTCATCGACCCAGCCGAGGGCGGCTGGGCTACCAATGAAGACCTGATAAATCGCGTCGCTAACCAGAATATTGCTCTCAAACACGCTCACTCGCAATCATGCGTCGCCATCGGCAATTCGACTGATTCCCTTTTTTTCACGATTTCACACAGAAAAAACATTTGGGTATGAGGCTTGCATATTGTTACATAGTGGCGGCGATGGCTGATGAAAGAACAGGCAATCGTCGCTTTGGATCGTAACCCCCCGCTGGTTGGCTGGTGATTCCGGGGCGAACCACCACCATACCGGCAACAAACCCCGCTGATGTCCCTTGTTGGTACATCAGCAAACCCCCGCCTGATTCGCAGAGGTGTATCTGCGAATCAACCAACCTCAACAGTTTCGACAACCTGTACTCACGCAAACTTTTTCCACCAAGGAGAATTGGCCATGGCTACGACTGTTTCCACCGACCCCGATGTGCGCTTGCTCAAACGTGTGGGTGCAACCCTGATACTGCTGATGCCCGCGAGCATGGGGGCGGTGTCGCTTTACAGCGGCGTGTTTGAACCCTTGCGTCAATTGTGGGCGAGCTTTCTGCTGGCGAGCTTGATCGTCATGGCAGGCCTGATGTGTGCCGGGGCTTGGTATGGCCTGAGTCGCACCCTGCGGGCGGCTCGTTTGCGTGCTCAGCGCGCCATCGAACAACGCCCTCGACGTGTTGCCACCGGCCTGCTCGCTGCTGAATAACTCACGACAATGTTCCCAAATCCGTCTGTTTTCGTCGCATCAAGACGGATTTATTTCGTCATTATGCATACCATCCCCATAAGTCGGTTCACCCCGACTTATGGGGTTTTGTTTTTGTAATCAGACGGTGACCTGTCGCAGGGAGTGATGTGCGGGATGAAAGCGCAGCTGGTACACCATTTGGGCGAACGATTCGACTTCGGCTGCAATGATCAGCCGTTGTTTTGCTATGTCTATCACGAATCTTCGCCGACGGTCGAATCCGCCAAGCCTTATTTTCACCCGCTGCGCACCTTGGCCGGTGACACGCTGACAAACTTTCGCCCAGCCGACTACCCCTGGCATCGCGGCCTGTCGTTTTCCTTTTTCGATGTCAGCGGGCACAACTTTTGGGGCGGTTGGGTCAACTCCGCCAAACACGAAGGCCCGATTCCCGAAAACCATGGCAGACAACGCCATCGCGGCTGGGAAGCGGTCAAATATTCCGACGATCAATTGCAACTGGTGCAGCGACTGCTCTGGCAAACCGCCGGCGGCGAACGATTGCTCGATGAACGCCGCTCGATCAGCGTCCCCAAAATCGATGAGCAGGCTGGGTGGTGGATGCTGGACCTGGACTTCACTTTGAAAAATGTGCACAGCGATGCGCTGCATTTTGCATCGCCGCAGACCCTGGGGCACAAGGGTGGCGTCGGGTATGGGGGGCTTTACTGGCGTGGGCCCTGGTCGTTTTTGGGGGGCATGGTATTGGGTTCGCAACGTCGTGAAGGCATCGAACAGATGGGGCTGCCCTCACCTTGGCTTGCGTACATCGGACGACATGATGAGACCCTTCGGCAATCGACGGTGATCATGGTCGATCACCCCGACAACCCGCGTCACCCCGCCCGCTGGTTTGTGCGCAACACCGGTTACCCGGGCATGGGGCCTGCGTTTGTGTATGACCAAACGTATGTGCTGCCGCGTGACTTTGAATTGAGCTTGTGTTATCGACTGATCATCGCCAATGGCGCGTGGAACCATCAACGCATCGAACAAGTACTCGCCGACCACCCCCTGCCCCGCAAAGTAACCAGTGGGTGAATCGGGAATTTCGGATTTCGGATTTCGAATTGATCAAACCAAGCCGGGAACGAGACCGACAGGTCGAGGGCCCGGGTATTCTTTGGCGATGTGGTGATGTGGTGATTTTGAATTTTTACACTTAAGAACCTGTATGTCTGTGACGTCTGAACTTCACAAGCGTGTGGGTGACACACGCTTTCCTCATGCGTGAAGTTCAGGATGGTTTGACCAACAACCATCGTTGACGCCGAGGGCTTTAGCCCCGGATCAATGATGAGCATCCGGCCCTGAAGGGCACGGCGTCATGCGCCGACGCCAAGCGTCCACGCTAAACAAATAAAATGACTCGGCCACTTGCCCAACGGGTCGATAACCTTTGAGCCATCGCCCGATAATCCCTGCGTTTTTCACACCTGTTTCATCTGCGTGGCATGAGTCAAAATCATCATGTCATCCATAAACAATGCTTTTGACTTGATTTGTCCGCCGCCATCGTGTAAGGTATTCATTCGGGTGAACAAACACCGAACCGACTTGGGGTCGAACTTTCAAGCAACACCATGGCAATGGTCGAAACTAAAACCCGGCAGCCGAATTCGCCCTTACCGACCTTGTGGGGGTCCGGTGGCGAATCACCCCGGCAACGCAGGAGTTTCAACCATGGCCAACCCCCTTGTCATGCTCGGCCCAGGCGGCGATTTTCAGGTCCGATTCGATGTTCAAGGCCAATCCCTGATTCGCCAGGTCAACCCGCAACAACCCCCCCAAGGCGACGACGAATCATCAGGTGGTCGCTCCGGGTACATGCGGCTGCCACGTCGCACGACAACGCAACCCCCCCAACCGATTGTGTTTGGTGGGGCCGATCATGCAGCCGTGCGCCAGGCCGACAGTTATCAACACACCATCGCGCAACCCACGGGCACCTACGCCCCCACCCGGCGACATACCCCGAAGGTTCGAAGTGGTGCTTCGAGTGTCGGACTGAAGGTGGCGGTGTTGCCGATCACGCTGCCCATCCCCGCCGAGGCTGGGGCGATGACCAAGGCTGGCGTTATCGCCGAACCATCGAACATGACCCTGGCCGACCTAGCGCAGGTGACCGGGCTGCCGCAGGGTCAACCGACGTTACCCCCGTTTCCCTCGCCGCGCAGCGTTCCGGCCCCGAAACCTTCAGAGGTGAAGCATGAATCTGACACCCAAACAGTTGCACATTCTGACCCGCATTCGGGACTTTCGTCTGACCCGCGGCTATTCGCCGACCATGCAGGAACTGGCCGACGAACTGGACGTCAGCAAGGTCACCATCTTCGAGCACGTCGAGGCACTGATCAAAAAGGGGGCCTTGCGACGGGAGGCCAACAAGGCTCGCTCTTTGGAGGTGGCCTCGCACACCAAACTGCCCGATGAACAGCGGCGCACGCGCCTGCCCTTTGTCGGCAGCATTGCCGCCGGTCGCCCGATCGAGGCGGTGGAAGACCGTCAATACCTCGATTTGGAAGAACTGTTCACCGCCAGTCGCAAGGCGGTCGGTGGCGAACGCTTTGTCCTCAAAGTGCGGGGCGATTCGATGATCGAGGAACACATCCGCGAAGGCGATTACGTGGTGGTGGAAAAACGCAACACCGCCCGCAATGGTGAAACGGTCGTGGCATTGCTCGACAACGGCGAAGCGACGCTCAAAAAGTATTACCGCGAAAAGGACCGCATCCGTCTGCAACCAGCCAACGATAAGTACGACCCGATTTACGCCCCGCTCGACGGTGTGCAGATTCAGGGCATCGTCGTCGGAGTGCTGCGCAAGTATCAATGAAGTCGCCCAGTGCAAAAACCAAGCTGGGATCGAGACCGATAGGTCGAGGGTCCGGGTATTGGAAGAAGTGGTCAAGTGAAAGACAGCAAGCCGGGAACGAAGCCGACGGCGATTGGGTGATTTTGAATTTTTACACGCATGAGTCTGTATGGTTGTCACGCCTGAACTTCACGTCTTGGTGAAGTTCAGGATGGTTTGTTACGCAACGTCAATCTGACGCGATCAATCGCGGCTCTAGCTGCTACGGACATTCATCCGGGGTGGTGATGCCTGCGGCGAGCCAGAC
>CAYRTH010000053.1:0-19920 GCA_964427135.1 uncultured Phycisphaeraceae bacterium | reverse complement strand
CCACCGCCTGCAAACGCAACACCCCTTGATTCGCCAATCCACTCACATCACGCAGTCGCCAACCGCTTCCATCAAAGCCCAACGGCCCATTCCCCAACTCACTGCCGACATCCCCCAACCCCGGCGCTGTCGCATCATCAAACCCAAACGTTCCCAGCCCCATCAACCCTCCAAAACCGCTGCGTGTCTGATCCCCGGCAAACAACATCGATTCATGCACCACCTGCTCCCCTGCCTTCATCTGCATCACTGTTTCCACCGGCAGCCGCAAATCCCGCATCACCCCCAGCCGCCAACCCAACTTCGTATCCCCCAATGCCTCCAACTCACCGGCCAAATCCCGCCACGCTTGCTCACGGGGCACCGCCAATAAATCCACCCGATGCCCCGTGCTTGCATCCACCATCAACCACAACTCCCGCGCCGCCGCATCCGTACTCACCGCCATCAACCGACCATCCACATATGCCTGCACCACCCGGCCCCCTTGCTGTGTCGCTCGCCAATACACATGCACCACCCCCGCCATGCCCTCGACATGCCGCACGATCACTTGTTCAAACACGTCTTTGCTCATGCCCTGGCTCATCATTTCACCCCGTCAAACACAACTTCGATTATTTGGTCATCTACATTCGGCGTCTTATCCGTTCCCTCTCCCTCCGGGAGAGGGTTAGGGTGAGGGCGCGTGCTTTTCGATCATTGCTTATCGACATCAAGGTTTCACCCCGTCATCAATTGCAGGTAATTCACCTTGTACGACACGCCCCACCTGGTCCCTACCCGCCGCGTCGGTCCAGCATCAAAACTCAACATCACCACCCCTTCCAATGCGCGCCCCAGTCCATCGCTCCACCGATGCGCCTTTCCATCCAACATCGCTTCAATCGCACCGGTCTGTCCCGTCAACGCCTCCGGCGAATCCGCATACAACTCACCAGTCTGCGCAATCGCTCTACCACTTCGTCCCTGAGCCGACAGTTGCACACCCTGCCCCCCCATTCCCTGGTGCAGCGCGTGCCGAAGCGACAACCCGCCCACCTCCGCCCTGCAAGCCCCCGATCCGAACAAATCGTTTTCACCAAATCGAATCATGTGTCACCTCGCAGAATGATTTCCGCTTGATTGACTTCACTTCCATTCATTGATTTTCTCTGTGTCTCTGTGGTGAATGATTGCCTCACTGCCGAATCAAATGCACCACCCCCGGCTGCCTCCGCACATCCACCACCCCATCCCCATTCACATCCATCAAAATCGTCGCCCGTTGCAACGCGCGCCCAAACTCCTGTTGATACTGCCGGGCTTTGCGCCACAATGCCTGCTGATCACCCTCGATCGCCGCCGCCGCTGAAAACACCCGTTCCAACGTCCCCAGCGCCTCCAGCCGGGCCATCACCGACATCGACACCACCGAATCCTCATTCGGCTTACACCTCGGATCATCCGGCTCAATCCCCACCAACCGCAACAACACGTCATGCACCAGCGCTGCCTGCGGTGCAAACGTCCGCACTGTCACCGCCAACCCGCTCCCCGCCGTGCCCGCAATCGCTGGCCCATTTAAATACGGCCGAAGCTGTGAAATCGACAACGTGTGCTCATCCGTCCGATTCATCACCTCATGCGCTACCCCCGCCACCAGCACCACCATCCCCGGCTCCACCTGTGCCGCTGCAAAATCACATGCCGTGCTGTGCAACGTCACCCCGACCACTACCCCGTCGTTGGCCGAGCATCGCTGCTGCGCCAAAAACGGCACATCACTGAAAACCCCCGGCTCCATCACCAGCAAATCACGATCACTGGAAAAGTTCATAACCTCACTCCTGGTCCGTCATCTGTTTGTTTTGAATTCGCGGTTGATCTTTTTCAAAAGAGACCCACAGCTTTCGCCATGGGCCTCCGGCAGGGAGATGGGTCACCTCACTCAACTGGTCGCCAAACCACGAATCAGGGCATGCGCGTTTTCATTGCGCAATTCCAGCGTGTATTCCCCGATCACCTGGCCCGCTTCGCGGTCGCCCGCCGATGACTGTTTCTTGAAGTGGAAGCTGCGCCCTGACAACGGCAGCACACTGATCCGCGAACTGTCCAGCAGCAGCACTGTGTCCGTCGGCACCCACCGACACAAAATCACTTTGCAAATACCAAAGTCCGACTCATACACACTCACCAAATCCTTGAACCGCTGATCGTCCGAACTGAATCGGCGATTGCTGGTGATGAACGAGTTGATCCGCCGTTTCTGAAAACCATTGACGACGATCGTGTCCACTCGGCTCGATGTCTGATCCCACACCTGTCGCAACGCAGCGTTGATCTGCGTTTCATTGAGCAGGTTGGTGCTCGCCCCGTCACCGGCAGGGAATCCGCCGGTGCCATTGACAAAAACATTGGTCGTCACAAACGGCAGAATGCCCTTCATCGTCCGTCGTACTGTCGAACTGCCCTCGGTCGTTGATGCCGGTGCCACCCCATTGATGACGCAGTTCTCCAAATCGCGCAACAGTTCGCGCAACCGTTCCTGTTTCTGATAGTCCAACTCATCCGCCAGACCGATGGTATTCACCGCCGCCTGTGTACCCGACACCTCCACGCCCGCAGTGAAAATCTGCGTGTAGTTGACCTTGCGCACCCGATTGGTGAATCGCGCTGCCGGACGGTCATCCCCTTCCAGCGCCGCATTGCCCAGTATGCGCAGCTTCTGACTGTTGACCAGGTTTTCAGCCGTGGTTCCGCCGTACCCGCGCGTCACCGTGAGCGTGTTGCTGGAAATACCGGTGACCAACATCACTTCACGCGACCCGATCACCTGAATCTGATCGCCGATGCGGAACCGTGAACCATTGGCCACATCAAACGCGGTTTCTGTCGCCGGGTTGGTGATCGAACCATCGTTAATCGTGTCGCTGTTGGGCAGCAGTGAATCCTCCAGCCATTCGTGCAACGTACTCGTGGCTGCACGCTGCGGGTCGCCCAAATGATCGAGCAACGGCGTTTCAAACGGACTGACCAGACTGATGATGTCCGAAACGTCCTCCGCAATCTCCGGCAAGCTGCTGCCCGCTGAATACGATGCTTTTCCTGTAAACGGCATGATGCTGTCTCCTCATTTTGTTGGAATGTTGATAGTGTCGAACCTGTCTCCCACAGCGAGATGACCTTTTCAAAGTCTTCAAATCCGAAATCCGAAATTCAAAATTCGAAATTCACTTCTTCCTTCGCAACTTCAAGTACCTCAGCAAGTCGCGTCGGTCGCCGGTGCTGGCAGCCGTTTCCGCGGCAACCAGGGCTTCAGGTTTTTGCGCCGACATCGATCGTGCCGGCATGGCCCCCGCCGTCGCTGGGCGCTTCTGACCAAACAACCAGGGCTTGTGTCGCTTCAAATCCGCCACCGCCAACTTCACGTCCGGCTCACGCATCTGCTGCACCGCCACCTCCGTCAGCAACCGCGCTGCTTCAACGTCCAGCGCCTCTTCCTCCGCCAGTTCCGCTTCGATGCGTTGCCGACGTTCCAGTTGGTCAATGGTCTGCTTCGAAGCCGTGAGTTGACTTTGCATTTCATCCATCCGTGACTTCACCTGCGTCAATTCCTGCTCCGCCTGCTGGGCACGTTTGCGATACCGCATCGCCTGCGCCACCGGCCCGCGTCGTTCCGTTTCCTGTACCTGCTGCTCCATCTGCTCGGTCACCTGTTTCAATGCCGAGGTCGTTTGCTCACCCGCCTGCTCACTCAGCGACTCGGTGATCTTCAAATTCGTTGACTCTTGCGCTTGCATGGCTCTATTCCTTGATGATTCTGCAGGTGTTTGACAGGTTCTTTTCCGCCACCTCTCCCTCCGGGAGAGGGCTGGGGTGAGGGCGCCTCCGTACGCGAACTCATTAAACATTGATCTGATCCGTCGGCTCACTGACAATCTCCGCATACCCCAGTTCCGTCAGCACTTGTTGCCGTGGTATGCCGATCTGCAATTTGAGTTGCGCTTCCTGCAACCGTTCGCGGTTGTTTTCCGGTATCGGGCTTGGCCAGTCGATGCGCACCCGCCTGTCATCCGGGTGATTGGGTAACACCCCGGTCACATCCGCTGCGTGCAACAGCAACTCACACAACCGTTCGATGCCGTTGCCGTAGGTGATCCGCCTGCGCTGTGTTTTTGCCAGCAAACCCATCAGCACAATCCGCAGCGCGTTTTCACTGGTCAGGTTCCCCACCCGATCGCGCAATAGCCCCGCCGCCACCGCATTCACCCCCGATGCCTTGTCCAGCGCATCGCGTATCTCGGCGATATGTGCATCTTCCGACGGGCTTTTGCCATCCCCGCCGAATTCCTGGATCGATGCCTCCAGGTTGTCCGTCGCCCACATCTGCCCCGGCCCGACCGGTCGTTCCGTGAACCCCTCAATCCCCTTGCCCAAATACATTTTGAAACACTGAAACGTCACCCGATTCGCCCGGTCCGACAACCGTGTATTCAGTTCATCCTGCAACGGCACCAACGGCTCGACATCCGACAACCCTTCGTAAAAATAGGGCTGCGACAAATTCTGAATATGCACCACCGGTATCCGACCCAGCGGATTGATCGTCTGTTCCAACACCTGCCCATCCTGCAACCGCGCCACCTGCGCTGCCGACCAAACTTCCGTGAATTGCGCCGTCATCCGCCGCTGTGATGGGCCAGCCCCCTGTCCTCCCCCCAGCCAACGATCCAGCCAATGTGGCTTGAACCTGGCCAGCCCTTTGGGGCTTTCCATCTGATTAAGCGTCCGCTGATCGTGAATCAGGTACGCTTCCAAGCTTCGGTAGTCCGCCGGGTGCAACACCGGCACCGCCCGCGGTGCATCAATCAGTTCAATGATGAAACGCGCCGCCTGCGCTTCCAGCCCCCGTCGATCCGCCACCGTGTTGCTTGTGGTCGCAGGATTCAAACCCTCCAACCGAAGCAATAAATCGATGTGGCCGTACACCGAGCCGAGCAGCGCCATGTCCTGAAACAGGCCGATGCCGCCGTTGACTGTGAACACTGCATTCAAAAAGGTTTCGATGGTTTCTGCCTGCCCATCCGACTCCGCCAGGCTTTGCACCACAAACGGCCGACCAAACATAAAGTCCACCAGCGTGTGCAACCGCCAGGCAATGTCATTTTCAATCACCCTCTCACGACTCTGACCCGACGCACTCTCCCCGTTAACTTCCCCGGTCAGTCTGCCCTGCAAACCATCCTGCTGCGCCCAGTTGCCAAATGGTTGATCACTGGCGACCGATGATCGTGCCGGGTTGCGGTAGTAGTCCCACAACTTCTGCAACCGAGGCATCTGACGGGTTTGATGCTCCCCAAGTAGGTGATCCAGCAAACCCCTATCCAATCCCACAACACTTGTTTGACGGTCGGTAAAGCTCATGGCTGGTTCCCTGTCATGGTGTCCGTCAACTTCCAGTTGCGTTTCACCAGGTCATCACTCGTCACACCCCACCCCCAACTCGGCGCGCAGGCGCGCACCATCGCGCCGCATCCCTTCACCCAACCCCGTGCAATCAACCTAAAAGCAACCCCCGCATGATTTTTAAGGGCACAGTCAACTTTGTTAGGTATTTGTACGGTATTGTGCGCACGGTCGTTTCAACCGGCATTACGACTTGCCAACAGCGACATCAATCTCGGCTCAATTCCGTTTTGACATGCCCCCGCATCGCCCACCACACCGCCAGTGTGGTCCATAACAAACCGCTGGCCGCCACACTCACCACCACCAGCGCCAGCGACCCCATCGGTAATGCCCCGCTTTGCCTGGTCGGTTGCAGCGCCAGCATCGCTGGCAAAAGTCCGCACGTCACCCCCAACCCCACCACCACCCAATGCTCCGCCAACACCAATCGCATCACTCTCGCTGGCGCAAAACCAATCGCCCTGAGTACCGCCAGTTCGCCCCTGCGTTCCCCCACATTGCGCAACACCACGACCCCCAGCCCCGCACTGCCCAATATCAACCCCAGCCCGCCGAGCATCTGAAAAATCGCCAGGTACGTTTCCTCCACCGCGTTGAATCTTGCCAACCTCGTCGGCGTGGTCACCACCTCCATCCCCACATCCTCATACGCCCTCGATAACGCCTGTCGCACTGCTTCAATCTCATCGTGCGATCGGCCTTGCGGAACATCGACCAGCAACCCGCGAAACCCCGTCTCCTGCGGGTAATGTTTCACAAACGTCTGCCGATCCATCACGATGCCACCTTGCAAAATCGATCGCTGTACCGCACCCACAATCCTGATTCGCAACCGCTGGCCCCGGCTATCCATCACTTCCACCACATCCCCCACCCGTTTGCCCAGCGACCATTGCAATGTCCCCGCATCCACCACCCCCGGAACCTCCCCCGGTATTTCCCCCCGCATTTCACCTGCAACCGTTTGCGTAACGTCACCGGCAACCGCTTCCGATTCCGCCAGCAACCACCATGGGTTGTCGGGGTTGGTGCGCTGGTTGCGCCCGGTTGCTTTTTGATCCCGCTCCCACGCCGGCTGCCAGTATTGGGTAAACGTAAACGCCCCGCGCCGCGCCAACTCTGCCGCATCAACGCCAAACACGCGCGGGTTCTGCGGTCGATGCAAATTCAAACAACTGGTTTCATCCCCTTCACGCATCCGCCAGGGCAGCATCGTCACGCCCCGCAGCGCCTCCGAATCCAACCCCAGCGATTGTCGCACGCTTGCGTCATTGGGGTCGTTCACCATCGGCAAACTCGACTCCGCCCACAACGCAAACCCGCCCGCTCCGCTGGTTGCCACCTGAAAATCAAGCAACGGTGCTGGCCTTTGCGCCTGTACCGCCACCACCAGAAACAAACCGCAGGCCAGCATCGTCACTGCTGCCAAACTGCGACCTTTTCGGCGCCCCAATGCTTTGATGCCCGTACGCACCAATGAAACATGCCCCGCACCCCATCCCGCTGCCAATCGCCACAACCCCGCACGCACCCAAAGCAACATCGCCGCCAACCCCATCGCTCCCGCCAGAAAAAAAACCATCGGCAGTGCCCCCGCCGATTGATACCCCGTCCGCATCACCACCAGCAGCGTCAACCCCGTCAACACCACCCCCGGTAAAAGGGCCACCTTCCATTTCCGCCTGGCCATACTCACGGGTACATCCAACTCTCCCGCCTGTCCCGTCAGCATCGCCCGCACCGAAACCCTTCGCTGCCCCCGCAATGCCCACACCATCGCCAACACCGCCACCGTCAAATTGATGGCCGCCCCCACCCACATCGTTCGACTCGACAGTGTCAGCGACCACATCGGCTCCGCCTTGATCGTTACCGTTGCCCCGGTGTCAGCCGATGAAATCGCATCGCTAGTGACCGACCCCACTGCACCGCTCCAAAAACCTTCCAACCCCCACAACACCGCCTGCGTGTACCCAGCAGCCAGCAATATCCCCAATCCCGTGCCCGCCACTGCACAAAGCACCCCTTCCGTTAGCAACCAGCGACGCACTCGTTTGCGCCCAACCCCCACCGCCAGCAACATGCCGATTTCGCGTCCCCGGGTTTCGATGCTCAGCCCAAACAACAACGCTGTGAGCACTGCCGCCGCGATGACCAAAAACATCGAACACCCTGCAAACAACGCTCCAAAATCAAGGGCCTGTCCCCCCGCCGCCGCCGCAAGGTCGCGTACATCCATCACCACCCAACCCAATACCCCCGGCTCAATCTTTTTGCGTAACCCCGCATCGATTTGCGTCAGCGAATGATCAGCCGCGTTCCACCGTACCGCCGTCAGGTTCCCGAATCGATTGGCCCACCACCTCTGTGCCTGCGACAAGCCAACCCAAGCCTTGGGTGTCCCCCGATACGTCTCCCAGTACGCCTCATCTTGGGGTCGTATCTTTTCCAAATCAATCGTAAACCCGGGGTCCCAATCCCGGCAATTCTCCTGCGTCGCCAAGCCCGGAAACGCAGGCATCAACTCCGTGTCCGCCCGCGAATCCGCCATCGCCACCACTTCATTCACCCGCAACCGAACCGACTGCTCATCGAGTTTGCGACCTTCCCCAAGCACGTAAAACGACATTTCAATTGCATCGCCGACCGCTGCCTGCAAATCTTCCGCCAACCAGGCGCTGATGGCGATATCCGTGATTTCTGATGCCGCTTCGCTGCCCCCTCTCCCCCCGGGAGAGTCGGAGTACTCGCTGCGCTCGTATAAGGGTGAGGGCACCGACACGGTGTTTTTGTCAATGGCTGCTCCCGACGTTTGCCCCAACACCCCCATTCCTGTCACCATCGAATACGGTGTACTTTGCTCCCTCAACCGCAACGCATTCACAAAATACGTCAGCACCCCCGTCGGTCGTTGACCCACCTGTGCCGCTGCGTCACCAATCCCCTGTTCCAAAAACACCCGGTCACTACGCAGTTCAATCACCCCCGGTTTCACCGACGTTCCGCGATCACCAAGCAGCCGCAATTCCAACTGCACATCCGCCAATTGCCAATGTCTGTCCAAACTTTCACGCAGCAAACTGCCGGACGCACTGGTCAACAACACATTGGCACGACCTGTTTGCTGCAACTGTTCCGCCAACCACTCCCGCTGCACAAACACCGACAGCGCACTGGCCTGGTTTGACGCCAACGCGAATTGACCAAATTGTGTGCGATCCAACACCCCCGCCACCGTCACCGGCAATGCCACCCCCGCTTCCCCCGGTGTCGCCAGCGGCGCTTCTCTGGCCATCGGCCCAGGGTCATCCACCCGCACCAATACCCGGTCGCCCATCTTCAACCCCAACTGACCCGCCAGCGCCACATTCACATAAACCTGCCCCGCCTCTGGCGTGGTCGGCGATGAACCTGCCTCACTCAAACCCGTACCCGGCCGCATGGCCCAAAACGCATCATCCACCCCCACCACCTGCACATCACTGGCGCGCAGTCCCGTTTCCTGCACCAGGGCTGTACCGGGCAACATCAGCACCGCCGCCGACGTTTGCCCGCTGAGTTCCGTCAGTTCATTCACCAGTGCCGCACGAAAGAATCGTTCGCCGCTGACCAGCACACTTTGGGTTTGCCCCAGCCGTGCTTCACTCATGAGTCGTAAGCTGCCCCGCACCGCATCGCCCACCCACAGCGCTCCGATCAGCACAGCCGCGCCGATCATCGCCCCCAGCACCACTCCGACATGCCCCCGCCGATGGTGCCACAAACTCGCCATGATGTATCGTGCTGCGTTCATATGGATTGAACCTTCGCAACCATTGCGGGGAGTGATGAGCGTGCAGTAGCAATGATATCGCCTGCATGCGCACAGGTTCTGGTCAATCGGTGTTACGACAGCGCGCCTTGGGCAGGGTTAGAATGGCCTTCGATGTCAGAAGTATGAAACCTGGTGAGCGCCGCGACTTGTCGCGTCTGAGTTGTTCGCAGAACGTACATCATCGCACTGGCAGACAAGCTGCCAGTGGCACCCGAGTTGTCATCGGCACCCAGGTGATGGAATGGGAGTTGCCCTTTGGCTGGCATTGGGATTGATCGTCGCAGGTTCATGGCTCTGGCGCGGGAGTATCAGCGCCGGTTTCGTGTGCCGATGATGGGCTGTGATGCCCTGGGGCGGATTGTGCATGCGGTGAACAAAACCAAGATGGACGAGGCTGCAGAACTGTGCCAGGCACGTCGGCAGGCGATCAGCGAAGCGATGCGCTGGGGCGAACCCACGGCTCAGATGGCGATGGGCAATGTGTTGGTATGGGCGGTGCCCTTGCTGCATAACCATGAACTATTGGGCGGGCTGGTGGCGACAATCCCGGAACGTCGGCTGTTTGCCAAGCGTGATGATCAACTGACTTTCGACACCCATGCAGCCTGCGTGGCCCTGCGCAAACTGGCGGAGGAGACGAACCTCACCAATGCAGCCCTGCTGCGTGAACGGCGGCGGGAGTATCGCCTGGAACAGATGCGAGCGGAAGGTATTGCATCATTCAAGCAGGCACCGCGCGGGGGCATTCGGGCGATGTATCTGCTGGATGAGCCGGCGCTGTTGGCAGCGATCCGCAGTGGCAATCGTGAACAGGCGCGATCGATATTGAATCGGTTGCTCGCGGCGATGCATCACCATGCGGGCGATCGGCTGGAGGTGATTAAATCGTTTTTCATGGAACTGGTTGTGACCATGACCCGCATGGCCGTGGAGGCGGGAGGTGCCCCGCAGGAACTTTTGGGCGACAACTACAAACACCTGTCGGAACTGGCACGCATCGACAGCGAAGAAACATTGGCACCCTGGCTGCACGATCGGCTGGAGGAACTGATGGATGCGCTCAAGGATCCGCCGATGCAGACGCAACAGGCTTCGGTTTCGGCGGCGGTGGCGTTTATGAGCAAGCATTTTGCCAGCGACATCACCCGTGACGATGCGGCCAGGGCGGCGCATCTTTCATCGGCTCACTTCTCACGATTGTTCAAACGGCAAACCGGTCAAACCTTCACGGTCGCTTTGAACCAACTGCGCGTCGATCGAGCCGCCGAACTGCTGCTTCGGTCGCCCCTGTCACTCAAGGAAATTGCCTTGGAATCAGGCTTTGCCGAGCAAAGTTACTTCACCAAGGTGTTCCGCAAAATGCTGGGTCAGACGCCGCAGGACTACCGCAAAACCCAGCTTGATCGGCAAAATGGCAGTACGTTGGAGTGAGCACCAAATTACCAAAGATTGCAACCCTGATTCAAGACACGGGCGATAACCGGCGATACCTTTATCATCAATTCATGGTGGAAGCACCGGGTGAGCGTGCCCGACTTTACACCAATATTATTTAGGGAGAGCATCATGAGCGATCTGGCGAATCTGACCGAAGCGATCAAAAAAGGCAACCGCGCCGAGGCCACCAAACTGACCAAGGCTGCGATTGATGCGAGCACCCCGCCCAAGGCGATACTCGAAGCGCTGGTCACGGGCATGGATGATGTGGGTCGTCGGTTCAAGGCCAATCAGATTTTCGTGCCCGAGGTTTTGATCGCGGCACGGGCGATGAAGGAATCGATGATGCTACTTGAACCGCTGCTGGTCAAGGCCGGCATCAAGCCTGCGTTCACCGCGCTCATCGGTACGGTTCAGGGCGACCTGCACGACATCGGCAAAAACCTGGTGATGATGATGTGGAAAGGCGCCAATATCAACGTGGTGGATTTGGGCACCAATGTTCCGCCTGAAAAATTTGTCGCGGCGGCCAAGGAACACAATGCCCATGTGGTGGGTTTGTCAGCCCTGCTGACGACGACCATGCCCGCGATGAAGACAACCGTGGAAGCACTCAAGGCAGCGGGCGTCACGGCCAAGGTGGTCATCGGTGGTGCGCCCATCACGGCTGACTTCGCCAAACAGATCGGAGCCGACGGTTACTCGGCGGATGCCGCCTCGGCGGTGGACCTGGTGCGTTCACTGATACCGGCATGAGAACGCGGTAAGGCAGCCATCAGAGCCGCGAGTGGTAACGAGCGGTGCTGATACTGAATAACCACTCGCTTCCGCTCGTGGCTCTGATCAACACCGATGTCCGCTCGTGGCTCTGACTCAACAATAAAACTCAACCCCGCGTTTTGGTTGGCTGATGAATCGGTGAAACACCGATGCGCGGTTTCTTTGTCCAGTTGATTTTCACGATTCATCGCTGTGCAAGGCGATGTCGCGCGATCCGTACGCTTACATAAGGAACACGAATCATGCCTCGTTACACGCAAATGGCGATTACCAACCCCGATGATCTGCGTTTTGGGGTGGCCCCCAAACCATTGACCACGCGTCGCGGGATGGTGATCGGGGGCGGACAGGTGTACCCGGAGTTGAACTTCACCTTGCCGCCGATGTTTGTGGAAGCGGCGACGATGCCGGAGATTCGCAGGCAGTATCACGAGATCATCACCGGCGCGACCAAGCGGGCGGCGGAATTGGAACTGCCGGGGTTGGTGATTGAATTTGAAACCCTGCCACCGATGACCGAGCACCCGGAGTGGGGGATTGAACTGACAAAGATCATGTGCGATGAATTGGAACACGCGCACCAGCGACATGGGTTGAAATCGGTGTTTCGGATTACGCCCAATGACACACGCGAGTTCGAACGTCCGCCGATCATGCGCAGCGGGCATTACTGGGACGAAATGCTGCAAACCTTTGACGGCTGTGCGAAGGTCGGCGCGGAATTGTTTTCGATCGAGTCGGTGGGCGGCAAGGAAGTGCATGATGAAGCATTGCAGATGTGCGATCTGCCGGCGGTGATTTTTTCACTGTGCATCATGGGCGTACGCGACATGCAGTTTTTATGGTCGCACCTGGCGCCGCTTGCCAAGGAACACAAGGTGCATCTGGCGGGTGACTCGGCATGCGGCTTTGGCAACACGGCAATGGTGCTGGCGGAAGGCAAAATGATTCCGCGCGTGTTTGCAGCGGTGGATCGCGCGGTGACCGCGGTACGTTCACTGGTGGCGTTTGAATGCGGGGCGGTCGGGCCGAGTAAGGATTGTGCTTATGAGAATGTGAT
Source organism: uncultured Phycisphaeraceae bacterium (assembly GCA_964427135.1). GTDB lineage: Bacteria > Planctomycetota > Phycisphaerae > Phycisphaerales > Phycisphaeraceae > JAJXSS01. The sequence continues at coordinate 7,378 of CAYRTH010000053.1, read as the reverse complement.
TTTGAAAGCGATCACCGGTTACCCCATGGCCATGGAAGGCAAAACCGCAGCCTGTGCCCACTTTTCACCGGTGGGCAACATCGCCGCAGCCACCTGTGATACCTGGAGCAACGAAAGCGTTCAGAACATCAAACTGCTTTCGGGCATGGCGCCCACGGCTTACCTGGAGCAACTGGCCTACGACTGCCGGTTGATGAACCAGGCGCTTAAAGACGGTAAGCAGGCGGCACTCATGCTGCAAAAGTGGCTGGTGAATTCGGATGCGGCACTGGACCCGTCGGCTTTCATTTTGACGCCGGCCAATTCGATCAAACTCGGTCAGGTGATTGTCGGCGCCAAGTCGCCGTATTTGGCGGGCAAGGCAGTGGCTTTGTGTGCCATTGATTTGCTGACACAGGGGCACAAGGACGGACAGGTGCGCATCGATGAACGTGAAATCGGCTGGCTGGACACGATGCGTGAAAGCGTCGAAGCCATGCCCGATGATGAGGGACAGTTCATCGGACAGATGATGGGCATGGTCGATACGAGCAAGTTCGTGCCCAGGGATTATGAGTTGGTGTGATTAGATCAATTTGCGTTAATGATTGGAGCGCTTGAACCCCCTCTCCCTCCGGGAGAGGGGGGCCGAGCCTGCGAGGCCGGGTGAGGGCGCAATGCAGAAAAATCGGGAAATCAAGCGTTATTCAAACATAATACACGCCCTCACACCAACCCTCTCCCGGAGGGAGAGGGGACGGAAAAAGCACGATCAATGACCAATCGATTACGCAAATTGCTTTGGCTGTGGGTGAGCCCGGAAACCTGCGGTTCTGCATTGTGTAACGTTGTACGCTTTTAAACGGAGACCTTCAATTGAAACGCGAGTACTACCTGGATTTGGCCAAGCAAAACATTCGCATGCCCATCGGGGCGCACCTGGTGTTGTGTGAAAAACCCAACCACGATGCGCTGATATTGGATGGCAAGGGTTTGGGGCAAGTGGTGGCGGAGGCGGCACGAAGGTATCGCACGCCGCTTGCGTTTCCGTTGATGGACCTGACCGTCGAAAAGGCGGATTTGCTGGCGATGCTGGAGGTGCCGGCCAACCAGATTGATGCGTATCACTTCACCGACTGCCCGCCGCAAGCGGTGCTGGAACAGGTGCGTGAAAAAATCAACACGCCGCCCACGGCTCGGATGAAGGCCAATGCGGAGGCGATTGGGTATGTGGGCACGCAGCCGGAGTTGGTGGCGGTGGGCATGTCGATCGGTCCGTTTTCGATGATGACCAAGCTTTTGGCCGACCCGATCACGCCGGTGTATCTGTCGGGCACGGGGATCAAGGGCAGCGAAGACCCGGAAGTGCGGGCGGTGGAAATTGCGCTGGAATTGTCGGTGATGATCATCGAGCGCGGCATACGTCATCAGGTAAATGCTGGCGCCAAGGCGATTTGTTTATGTGAACCGGCGGCGAACATGGTGTATCTGTCGCCCAATCAACTGGCCGAGGGGTCGGATGTGTTCGAACGACTGGTGATGGTGCCCAATCGGCGGATCAAGGCCCTGATGAAGGAACTGGACTGCGATCTGATTTTTCACGATTGCGGTGAACTGACCGACAACATGGTGAAAGATTTCACCACGCTGGACCCGGCGGTTTTGTCGCTGGGGGCATCGCGCAAGTTGTGGGAGGATGCGAAGCTGGTGCCCAAAACGACGGTGTTGTTTGGGAATCTGCCGACGAAAAAGTTTTACTCGGACAACGAAATGCCGATGGCGAAAGTGGAGGCGTTGACGAAGGAATTGATCAGCAACATGGGCAAGGTTGGTCACCCGTACATACCGGGGTCGGAGTGCGATGTGCTTTCGGTGCCGGGGTCGGAAGCGACGATCAAGGCGAAGGTGGATTGCATGATGAGCTGCATGGTGTGATCCATGCGTTGGGGCGATGGTTAGCGCCGCGATTTATCGCGTTTGTAATTGTTATTACATGATTGTTATTACATAAAGCATCCTGATCTTCGTATGCGTGTGTGAACCACACGCTTACGAAGATCAGGCGTGGACGGCGGATACCATCCGCCGTGTTGCAAACAGAGGCGAATTTCAGATATGGCGGAAAATCGGTGCGAAGGTAACTTATTCGGAGCGTTGAGTCGCGTGTGTGATGGATGGACCCAACCCCGGAGCCGAGGCCATGGCTGTGACCCTGACCAGTCAGGAGCGTGTCAATCGCATGTTCGCCCGTGCGGATCAGGATCGTATTCCGCGTCACGATACGTACTGGGGTGAAACGCTGGAACGTTGGAAAAACGAGGGGTTACGCGGGGGTTGTGAAGGTGCGCTCGAAGCGCTGCAAAGCGATATTCGGGGGCTGAACTGGCTGTGGCCCCAGTGTTTCCCGGGGCAGGATACGGTTGTGGAAGAAGACCACGAAACCAGGGTCGTGCGCGATGGTCAGGGCAAAACGGTTCGTTATTGGAAGCATAAACAAGGCACACCCGAACACCTGGGCTTTGACTGTGACACGCGCGAAAAATGGACAAATATTTATAAGCCCGCCCTGCTGTCCAGCGGGTTACAGAACGACCCGGCTGCGGTGGTCCGTAGCTATCGTCAGGGCAGGGCAGCAGGCAAATGGTGTCACCTGACCACCGTCGAACCGTTTGAAGAGACGCGCTCATTGATGGGCGATGAAATCACGGCATACGCCCTGGTGGAAGACCCAGAGTGGGTGGTGGATGTGGCAGTGACGTTCATCGATCAGGTGATCATGAACCTGGACGCGCTCATGGCCACGGGCATTCAACCCGATGGTTTGTGGGTGTATGGCGACATGGCCTACAACCATGCGACGTTTTGTTCGCCGACGATGTACAAGGAATTCATCTGGCCGCAGCACAAACGACTGGCCGACTGGGCGCATGCGCATCGCATGAAGTTCATTTACCACACCGATGGCAATGTCAACGAGGTGATGGACCTGTGGGTCGAGGCTGGGTTTGATTGTTTTCAACCCATCGAGGCCAAGGCCGACATGGACATTCGCAAACTGTGCCCCAAATATGGCGACAAACTGGCGATGTTCGGCAACATCGATGTCATGAAACTCATGACCAACGACCTGAACCTCATCGAGGAGGAAATCAAAAGCAAGTTCGCGGCAGGCATGGCGACCAAGGGCTATATCTATCACTCGGATCACTCGATTCCGCCCCAGGTGAGTTGGCAGACGTATCAGGCAATTATTGCCATGGTGGACCAATATGGGCGGTACGTATAAATCGATGATGAGCTGAACCTGCGGGATACCGCCTGCTCCCGACAAAACGTGTGCAATGCTTTGTAGCCGCGGGTGGAAACCCGCAGAGCTTGTTGCCAATCAACTCACCGCATACACATCATCCATGATCCCCTATCCATCATCCATGATTCACCGCCTCGACCGGTCGCGCCATTGGCTGGGGGACAAGTGCATGTGTTGGCGAAACAGACGAGAAAAGTAATACGGGTCGCCGCAGCCGACCTCCAGCGCTATTTTTTTGATCGACCAATCGGTTTCCGACAGCAACATGGCTGCCCTTGCCACCCGTTGTTGCAGGACATATTGCATCGGGCTGGTGCGAAACAATTGGTGAAACAAGCGCGTGGCCTGACGCTGCGACACCCCTGCAACCCTAGCCAGATCATCCATGTGCAGCGGGGAAGCCAGGTGTGCCTGAACGTACTTTTGCAGCCTTCGACCCAGGGTCGGTAAACGTTCATCAATCACTTGGCCCTGGAGTTCCAGCCGATGTACGATCAACCCCAACAACCCCCACAACAGACAATCGCACAACCGTTGTCGATCCGCGGAAGCACCGCTGTGATACAGCACCAGTTCCTCAAAACGATCACGCAGCGTCGTATCCAGCCCCAGGGGCAGACGCAGGTTTCCCTGTTGCGCGAAAAACCGTATGAATTGTCCAGCATTGTGCCCCTCAAAGTGCACCCACACAATGTCCCACGGGTCGGTCTGGCTTGATCCGTAAGCATGTGGCAAGCCCTTGGGGAACACCAGTAAATCCCCCGGCTGGGCCTGCACCGATTGCCTGCCCACTTTCGCATGACCCCTGCCACCGAGCACCCAGATCAGCAGATGATCGGTCGGTTGCGACCGAGCCATGTAATGATCGGGTTGTCCACTGAAGTGGCCGCAGGTGTGTATTTGTAAACCGGTATTCAACATGGCAAGGCCCTCGTCATCGTGGCGGAATCGTCCATCATCTTGGCAAGCCGGTCCATGGTCAAACCCAGCCGCGCGGGTAGGCTTATCAAACGATCATGAAGCCACCAGGTTCTACGGGCATTCATTGGTCATGGTCGGGTGCCACACAACGTCCCGCAGGGCGCTGTTTGAGGCTTGATTGACAGAATCAAACCATCGGAGCCTCATCATGATTCAATCTGCGACATCAAACCGCGCACCTTCGGCTGCAACGCTCGCCGAGGAACAGGTTCGCCTGTATCACGAGCAGGGCTACTTGATCGTCAAGGGTTTGTTCCGTGCGCAGCAGGTGGCTGAACTGCGCAGGTTGTTTGATGACATCGCCCAAGGACCGGCCATCCCCGGTCACTTTGAACCCAAACCCGACGCCCCGACCAACGACCCCTCGGCGCGTTACCCTCGGGTACTGCATCCACATCGATTCAACGATTATGCCAAACAAATGATGCTGCATCCCTCGGTGCATTGGGCTTTGCAGCAGTTGTTCGGTGACGAGCCGGTGGCTTGTCAAAGTATGTATTACTACAAACCCCCCGGGGCACGCGGGCAGGCCCTGCACCAGGACAATTTTTACCTGGAGGTCGAACCGCAGACCTGCCTCGCCGCATGGACCGCCATCGACCCGGCCAGGCCTGATAATGGTGGCATGTATATCGTGCCCAAAACTGACAAGCTGGAAATATCGTGTCCCGAATCAGCCGACCTCAAGGACAGTTTTACGACTCACCTGGTCAATGTGCCCAAGGGTATGAAAGCAGTGCCCGCGATCATGGAACCGGGGGACACGCTCTTTTTCAACGGCAGCGTGATTCACGGTTCAGGCCCCAATCGTCATGCCTCGCTCTGGCGGCGGTCATTTATTTGTCACTACATGCCGCAGTCATCGCGATGCGTGTCGAAATGGTATTTCCCGATACACGATTTTGCCGGACGCGAAATACCCTTTGCCGCATCGACCAGCGGCGGCCCTTGTGGTGTCGAAGACAAACCCTCAAGTTATGACCGGGTGCACTAATCAAGACCCATCATGATGGGTCATAGCGGGAACGCCTTTTCTTCGGGTAAGCCATGTTAAGTAACTTAAAATAGGACAAATTGATATGAACACAAGCGCGTCTGTTGGGGTTATGAATGATCGACAGCGTTTTCTGGCGACGATGCATTATCAGCCGCGCGATCGTTGTCCGATGTGCGATTTTTCCTTCTGGCCGGAGACGATTGATTTGTGGAAGCAGCAGGGGTTGCCGGACTGGGTGAAGCGTGGTTATGACGCAGCGACGCAGAACCAGTTTTTCGGCATGGACCGTTATCAGGGTGGGCCGGGCGGTGAAACGGGGTTGTTCCCGGCGTTTGATGTCAAGGTGATCGAGGACCGCGGCGATCACGAAGTGATTCAGGATTACGCCGGCGTCCTCCTGTTGCGCAAAAAACGCATGGGTTCGATCCCTGTGCACCTGGACCACACACTCAAGGATCGCGCCAGTTGGGAGAAACATTTCAAACCCAAACTCGACCCCGCCAACCCCGGCAGACTCCCCAAAGATTGGGACGCTGCCCGCAAGGTGTGGAACGACCCGGGCTGTCCGCATCCGCGCAGCGTTTGGCTGGGGAGTTTTTACGGCTGGATCCGCGATTGGATGGGCATGGAAAACGTTTCGTACCTGGTGTACGACGACCCGGCGCTGTTCGAGGAAATCGTCGTCACGCTCACCGATGTCAAAGTCGCGGTGCTGAAAAAACTTTACGAGCAGGGGGCACAGTTTGATCTGGCAACGCTGTGGGAGGATATGTGTTTCAACTCAGGTCCGCTGCTGGCGCCGGAACACTTCAAAAAATACATCGTGCCACAGATGAAACGGGTGACGGAGATTTTGTACGCCCACGGTTGCGACATCGTGTTTGTCGATTGCGACGGCAAAACTGATGAGCTGATCCCGCATTGGCTGGACGCGGGGGTGAACTGCATGTTTCCGATCGAAGTTGGCACCTGGGGGGCTGACCCGATCCAACTTCGCAAACAGTACGGCAAACAGTTGCTCATGATGGGCGGCTTTGATAAACACATTTTGATGCACGGGCCCACCGCCATTGAAAAGGAAGTTCGCCGCCTGCAGCCGTTGGTGGAGGAAGGCGGGTTTATTCCGATGCCCGACCATCGCGTCCCGCCGGATGTGACGCTGGAGAATTACCTGGTTTACCTGCACCATGCCCGCAGTACTTGGGGCAAAGGGGTGAACCTAAAACCGCTGGGTGAACGGGTGCCGGTGTCGGCCCAATAATTTTCACCAAACCCCTTGGAACAAGGGGTTTTTTGTTGGACGCAATTTTTTTAATATTTTTAAGAACCAGGGTGAACCGACGCCAGAGGCGGACGTAATAATAAGTGGAAGGCCGCTGAGGATCGGACGGTTGACGATGACGAATGGTTCGGTTTCGGATTCAGGTTCAGTTTCGGGTTCGGTATCGAGGCCCGCAGTTTATCAGCGGCCTTCCTTCAAAAAGTCTCCTTGATCGGGTGGAGCACACCCAACCAACCCCACCCATCACCCTCCCCTCACGAGCCGGTCCCGATTCCTCCCGGGTCCGGCTTTTTTCTTGCGCCAATGAAAAGTTTCGTTGCGCCCCGGTCGCAATTCACCCAATGATGTCGCAATTGGGCACCCCAACGACGCCATCGGCGATTACCATGGGATTGAACTTGATGACGGAGTACAACCATGAATACGACGGGAAATGTCGAGTTGATTGCCCTGCCCTTGTCGGGGGAGCAATTTTCGATGCACTTTGGCCGATGCGATGGTTTGCTATTGGCGCACTGGCATCGGCAATCAGGGCAGGTTTGTGATATTCGCAAGGTTATTCGCCGACAGATCGGCTGTGAAACCATGCCGCACTGGCTCAAGGCCCTGGCGGTGCAGCGCGTGGTGGTGGGCGGCATCGGCATCGGAGCGCAACAACACCTGCAGCAAATGGGCGTGGCCATCAACAGCGGCTATAACGGGACCGACCCGTTGCAGGTGTTGAAGGATTTTCAGGCGCGGCCGGATCACCAAGGCCCCAATCCCTGTGCGGACGATTTGGACCATCATCATCACCATTGTCGCACCTGAGTCATGACCCCCGGCCAAG
>CAYRTH010000052.1:0-20251 GCA_964427135.1 uncultured Phycisphaeraceae bacterium | reverse complement strand
GGTGTCAGCCGCCCCGCCGATGTGAATCGCCTGGGTGGGGTCTTCGCTCAGCAGGGTGATGAAGCCGCCGTTGCTTAACACCGAATCAACGCCGCCGTTGAAGTCGATTTCGAAACTGGAAATGATCAGATCAAAGCCGCTGCCGTCAACGATGCCGTTGAACACGACACTGCTGCCGACGTCGCTGGTGAAAAAGTCGGTATCGCCGCCGACGAAAACACCGCCGTTGTAGGTTTGCGAACCGGCGGTATCGACCACCCCGGCGTTCATGAAAATCGGTACGCCGGTCACCGTCAATTGAGCCAGGGCTGTGTTGTCACCGATGAAGCCGTCGAAGGTCACCGAACCCAAACCGACATCGACCGTCAACCCACCGGGGCCGTCGATCATGCCATCAAAGCTGACACTGCTGTCGTTGGCTGTGCCGTCAATGGTGGTGTCCGCAGGGAGCGTGGTATCACCGGCCACCGTCAGGTCGTCACCGAGGTTGATTACCAGGTCGGTTACATTGCTGAAAACAATCGAACCCGTTCCAAAGAAATCGTCGCCCGCGCCCTGGCCGAGTGTGCCGCCGTCCATGGTCAGTTGCTTGGGTCCGGCAACGGTGTCAACATCGTTGAGGGTCAGGGTGTTCGTACCAGCCTGCCCGTCAATCGTCAGCAATCCGAGTATCGAATCAACATCGCCGCCCGCAGCCGCACCGTTGGCATCGACAAACACATCATCGTTGCCGCTTCCGGTGTTGAGGGTGACCGGGGTGGTCGCGCCCACTGCCTGTACGTAAATCGTATTGCCACCGGAACCGGCATCCAGGTTCAGGGCCTCAATGGTGCCAAAAGTAATCGTGGCAATACCGGTGCGTGTCACCGTGGTGCCGGTGAGGGTGTAGGTGGCAGCCACACCATGAGCAGAATCGTTCAGGTTGAGCACATCATCGTTGCCTTGCCCATTGACCGTCACCGCCCCGAGTATGTCGCCCAGTCCGTTGATGCTCTCGATGTTCACCGTGTCATCGCCGTTGCCCAGGTTGAGCACAAGCGTCGAACCCGCATCGGTCGTCTCCACAGCAACCGTGTCATTGCCGTCGCCGGTGCTCAGGGTGTAATCCGTGCCGTTGGCGGTGGAGCCTACGGTCAGATCATTGCCACCCGAACCCAGATTCAGGGTGAACGTTGCAACGTCGCTGTAATTGATGCCGCCGGTGATGCCGGTGATGGCACTATTCGTCAGGTTGACCGTCACCGCGCTGGCATTGGGGCTGTCATCAATGATGAGGGTATTGCTGCCGGTGCCGCCGTTGAAGGTCAGCGTGGCGGTGAAAAAGCTCAGGTCATTGACACCATCGCCCAGTGTGAATTGATCGTCATTGGCGCCGCCGTTGATGGTAACTGTGCTCAAACCTGTGGACAGTTCCGTCGCCGACCATGCGATGGTATCGCTACCGTTCAAGGCGTTGATGATCAGGTTGGTCTTGTTGGCAAATTCAATCGTTTCAAAGGCATCAACAGCCACCATGATCTGTCCGTCACTGGCCGCGTTGCCATCGGTGATGTCGATGATGTTATCGCTGCCATCGGCGTTAATCGTGAAATTGACCACCGCGACCGTGTCGGTGATCGGTTCCAACCCGCTGAAGTTGATCGTCAGCACATCGCTCACGCCGTCGTTGTAAATGAGCGTTCCCTGATCATTGGCCGGGCCGACGTTGTAAGTCTGATTCGTGACACTGCCGCCCAGTATTTCGATGGCGTCACCCGAGGCATGCGCATCGCCGTCAAAGTTGATCGCGCCATTGGGGGTTTGCAGCACCGTGCCCGTGGGGTTGTTGATACGCAAAATGTCATCGCCATTGCTGCCGAAAAATTCAATGCTGGCCGCATCGATCTGCGTCACCGTGTCGGTGATGGTGAGCACACCGCCCAACCCTGCCAGACCGAAGTTGACTTCGAAATCATCGATCACCACATCGCCGGTCAGCGTCACATCATTACCCGCATTGAGTGCGATGCCCTCGGCTGCGCCGCCGGGGGTGCCGTTGATTTCGCCGTTGATGGTGATATTGGCATCGGGTCCGCTGTTGGTGCTAATCAACGGGAAAAAACCATCGTCAACCGTGATATCGCCGTTGATGATGATGGAATCGCCGGTGGTGGTGATGGCGTTGCCGCTGACCGCCAGGGTCAGCGGGCCGTTGAACGTCACAGCTTCGTCAAAAGCCAATACGCCGTTGAAAATGAAGTTGCTGATACCGCGGAACACCACCGGGTCCTTGAACGTCGGGTCAGGCAGTCCGGGTTGTACGCTGTAGGTGTGTGAACCGGTCGTACGCCCGATGTTGATCAGCGTAAAGCCGTTGCCCAGCGCCAAAAGATCGGTGTTGGTGAGTGTCAGCGTGTTGAGGCCGGGGTCACCGCCGCCCAGTTGAATCGCATCACCGTCATTATTCGGCTGAAGCGTCAGCGTACCACTGCCCGTCACCGAATTGGCTCCGCCGTTGAAGTTGATTTCGTCGGCAGTGATGGTGAGGTTGTACGTGTCTGCTGCAACCGTGCTATTGAGCGATGCCGTGGGATTGGCTCCGGTGCCGACATTCAACGTGACGTTGTTGGTTAAGGTCAACGCGCCGTTGATCGTCAGATGATTGTTGGCGGTTTGAATGTTGGAACCCAGCGACATGGCTCCACCCAATTGAGCAAAAAAGTCGTTGGCGAAAATATTGGAACTGCTGTCAACCGTAAATACACCATTGATGGTGATGCTGCCGCCGCCGCCCGCACTCATCGGGGCATTGTTCAACACCACTTCACCGGTCGTCAGACTGATGCTGTTGCCGTTGGAGGAAACCGTGCCGTTAAAGGTGGTGGTTCCGGTGCCTGCACTTTGCGTAATCCCCCGGGCGCCGATCGCTCCGTTGAAAGTGGCGCTATTGGCACTCACGATGGTCAGATCACGGATACGTGTCGTAAAGCCCTGACCGATGCCGCCGTCCACCACAATATCGCCCACGGTTCCAGCCCGCAGGCTCAAATCTTGGGCTTGGAAGCTCGCCCCTTCAATCGTGCCCGGGCCGGTGATGGTGATGTCGCCACCGGTCGCCGCTGCACCGGCATTGGTCGTATCGAGCAATACACTGGCGCCCAGTATCACCGCATCGTTGATCGTGATCGTCGCCCCGGCTGTCACCAGGTTGGCACTCAATGTTGTCGTTGCGCCTGAACCATTGATGGTGATAAAACCAGCATCGCCATTGCCTGCTGTGCTCAAGGCACCTGACACCAGCACCGACCCGCCCACACCATCAGCATTGAGCGTCAGACTATCACTGAACGTCGCGCCGCTGCTATGCACGGTGATCGGCAGGCTGCTGCCCGATTCACCAATCGTGATACTCGCAAAACCATTGGCCAGGGCCAAGATGTCCGTGTCATTCAAATCAAGTGTGCCTACGCCCGGGTCACCGGCGTTGTTGCCGATGAGTATCGCTGTCACCGTGCCGCTGAAGGGGCCAAACACCAGCGTGTTGCCGCTGACCGAACCCGGCCCGCCGGTGAAGTTCACTTCGTCGGCTTCAAAGGACAAATCATCCGTCACAATCAGGTCACCCTGCACCGTCACCGTGTTAGCGCCTTCCACCAGCACCGATTCAAGGGCGTTGCCACTGCCGACATCATTCTGCATATCAATGTTGCCGGTGCCTGCGAACAACGTCAGCGTACGACCACTGCCGTCGTCGTCCACCGTATCGCCCAGCACGATGTTGCCGCCGCCGTTGCCGGTGTTGAGTTCAACATTGCCTGCGATCGTCAGCGGGGCGTTGATCGTGATGTTGTCACTGGTGGTTGTGATATCGCCACCCAGTGACATCGACGCCGCGTTCTGAGCCGTGAATGCCCCGTCAAGGTCAATCGCCAACCCTGCATTCACGACGATGTTACCAGTGGTATCGAGGGTCAGTGTGCTGCCGTTGATAGAACTGTAGTTCCCTGCGAGCGTGATATTGCCCGTGTCTGACAGTACCGTGACGTTGTAAGGGACATTTTCCAGATCGTTGAGGGTTCCGGCCGTGATGCCGCCGGTGTTATTGGCATCACCGATGGTCAGATTGGTGACCACCAGTCTTTCCAGGTGATCCACAATGGTCAGATCAAGGCTGCCGTTGTGTTCCACACCGATCAGTCCGCCCGCCGTGCCCGCACTAAGCTGTGCATTGGTGGCCGTGATCGAAGTCGGGAAGGTCATGCTGTTGGCGAAAAGCCGGATCGTACCCAGTGGCGTGGTACTGCCGACGTTGCCGCCGAGGGTGATGCCACCTGTTCCTGCATTGATGACCAGGGTTTCATTATTGTTGTTGACGATGCCGTTGATGGTGCCGGTGACTTCCACATCGCCGCCGGTGGAAAGCAGGTTCACCGTGCTGCCGTCGGCTAGCGCCAACGTGCCATTGAGGGTGATGTCCCCGGCATTAGTGGTCCAGGTACCTCCGCCACCGAAAGTGGTGTTGCCATTGACGGTAATATCGTCGCCTGCGCCGCTGAGCGTAACATTGTTGGCAGCCAATAACCCGCCGCCAGCGTGAACCGTCAGGTTCGATGCCACCAGCAGGTCGGTGTTTTCATTTATGACGATCAAACCCGTCTGTGTGCCAGAGTAACCCAGTGCCAGATCCGTTACGTTGGCACTGATCGCTGAGACGAATGACTTGAGTACGTTCAAGCCGACGGTGGAACCCTGGGCATCGTTACCCACATCAATGCCGCCGCCGGCAGTCAATGCGCGAAGGGTCAGTGACGAACTGCCGTCGATCACTGCACCGCCGCCGGCTGAAAGCGTGCCGTTGGAATTGATCGTTGAAGCCACTGCACCAAAGTCGACCGTATCACCCGCTCCGACCGTAACGTTGCCTTGAGCCGTCACCAGCAACCCGGTGCTGGTCGTGTTGGCATCGAAGGTTACGGCATTGCCGGTGATGGTCAGCAGTCCGATCGCACCGCCGCCGCCGAGGGCGTTGTTGATCGTCAGATTGCCGCTGGTGCCGCTGTTGAGGGTCAAATCAAAACCCGCACCATCGACTGTGCCGTTGAGGGTGATCGTCGCACCGCCGGGGGTGCCTCCGTTGTTGGTGGTGTCAATGGTGGTGTCATCGGCCAGCGCGATCACGCCGAAGCTCGCGGTGTCACCACTGGTGCGAATAAAGCCCTGGGTGGTGGTGGTCGAAGCCGTGCTGGTGACCCCGCCGTTGAACAGCGACACATCGGTCGTCGCATCACCCAGCGTCACTCCGCCGGTGTTGCTGAAGGTGACGGCATTGGCAATGGTGTTGCTGCTGCCGGTCAAACTCACCGCATAACCGTTGGCTGCGGTGTTCAGCGACGAGGCGACGAGGTTGCCATTGAAAGCAATCGTGCCCGTCGTGTCTGTCAGCGTCACAATCCCTGTTGTGACCGAATTTTGGAACGTAGTGCCTGTGCTGTTGGTGACCGTCACAACCCCCATGTCCGTTCCGACGACCCCCGTCACCGTTACCGTGCCGCCGCTGCTGTTGAACGTGATGTTGGAAGCAGCGCCGCCGACTGTGCCGCTGACCGCACCGGTTTGAATGTTGCCGGTGGTACTCTGCAAGGTAAGTGTCACGACATCGGCAATCGTCGTGTTACCGATGGTGAGCAGACCCGTACCGCTGGACAGCGTGCTGTCACCATTGACCTGTGTCGTACCCAGCGTCAGGTTGGTATTGGTCGTGCTGACATTGCCGTTGACCGTGGTCGTCGAAGCCGTGCTGGTAAGGCCACCGGTGAACGTGCTGGCATCACCGCCACCGTTGCCCAGTGTCACCCCGCCGGTGTTGCTGAAGGTCACCGCATTGGTAATGGTGTTGACCGCGCCGGTCATGCTCACGATGTAATCCTGCGCCGCCGTATTCAGCGTCGTGGCCGTGAGGTTGCCTTGAAAACCGATGGTGCCGGTGGTGTCGGTCAGGGTCACCGTCGTGGCGTTCACCGTATTTTGGAATGTCGCACCGCCGCTTTGCGTCAGCGTCAAAGTACCGATGTCAGTGCCAATCGCGCCGGTCACCGTCACCGTGCCGCTGTTACTGTTAAAGGTGATGTTCGACGCCGCACCCCCGGCTGTGCCGCTGATCGAACCGGCCTGAAGGTTGCCGGTGTTGGTTTGCAGCGTCAGCGTCGCGCCGTCGGCGATCGTCGTGTTGCCGACCGTCAGCAGGCCTGTGCCACTGGAAAGTGAACTGGTGCTGGCGACCTGGGTGGTGCCCAGCGTGATCGGGTTGTTGATGGTGATGATCGTGCCGCCGAGGGTGGTCGTCGAAGCCGTGCTGACCAGCCCGCCGTTGAACGAAAGTGAATCGCCGCCGTTGCCCAGCGTCACACCGCCGGTATTGCTGAACGTCGCCGCATTGGTCACCGACGTGACCGCACCATTCAACACCACCTCATAACCTTGAGCCGCGGTGTTGAGTGTGCCGATCGTGGCGTTGCTGGTGAAAGTGACAGTACCGTTGGTGTCGGTGAGGGTGAAGACATCCGCAATCACCGCGCCGTTAAAGTTCGTGTTATCCGATTGCGTGATGGTCACCGTGCCCAAACCATTCAAAAAGCCAACATTAATATCGTTGCCGCCGCCGTTGCCAGCGTTGAGCGTCAAATTAAAACTGTTGCCCGTCACCGCTGCCGTGGTGACATCCGCCCCGGCCGGGTTGCCCCCGCCGTTGGTGCTATCAATCGCCGAATTGCCCGCCAGCACGGTTGCCCCCAGTTGAATCGGGTTGCCCTCGCTGCGTACCTCACCATTGAGCGTGGTGGTCGAAGCCGTGCTGACCAGTCCGCCGGCAAAATGAATGATGTCGCCGTCGCTGCCGACACCCAGTGTCACCCCGCCGGTGTTGATCAGGGTCGTCGCATCATTGATGAATGATGTGTGTTCCAGCACCAGTCGGTAGCCCTCTGCCGCCGTGGTGAGCGTGGTGACGTTGAGTTCACCTTTGAACGTGACCGAACCAACAGTGTCATCAATCTGCATCGTGTTCACGCTAACACGGTTGGAGTCATCGGTACCGAACGTCGCCGAGGCACTTTGCGTGACGGTAAGGGTAGCCAATGGGTCGTTATTACCGATGTCGCCACCGACCACAATCGCTCCGCCCGTGCCAGCATCGAAGGTCAGATCATTAAAATCACCATCATCATTGATATTACCCGTGATGGTGATGTCCGCCCCCGCCGTCTGCCCGCCACCGGTGGTGGCCAGGGTTGCGCTATCGTCCAAAATCACCGAATCCTCAATATTAATGACACCACCTGAAGTGGTGATATCCCCATCCAAAAACGTCGTGGCCCCCGACCCGATGATGGTGAAATCGCTGATGCCGATGCCCGTCAGGTTGATGTCGCTTTCGATGTAAACGTCCGCGTTGCCGGCTTCGATACGTAAACCGGCGTTGCTCAGCGTCAGGCCGCCGCTCTCATCGATCGTGATATCGCCGGATTGCACGCCCGCCTGCCCGATGATGATGGTCGTAAACGTCGAATCGACCGCCTGCAATGACGCTTCTGACAAATTCAGTGTACCACCGGCAAAATCACCGATACCAATATCCGTCGCCGCATCTTCCGCTGCGAAGTTGATCGACGCATCGGTCGCACCAGTCGAAGTCACCACAGCTGCGCCATTGATGACGGTGCTGTCGGAATACAAAATCACATTCCCGCCGTTGACATCAAACGTGTCAGCCCCATCACCCAGCGTGATCGAACCACTGTTGTTTGTACGAATGTCCAACCCGGTCGATTCCAGGTCGGCAGTCAGTTCAACATCGTTACCACGCAGTGTGAGCACACCCAACCGCGTACCCGTGCCAATTTCGCCGTTGAGGGTGATATCCCCGTTGCCGGTGTTGATCGTCAGGTCGTTGGCTCCCGCCGACGTGCCTTGAATGTCACCGCCGATGGTCACATCCGCATCGCTGCCCGTGGCATTGGTCGTCAGCGTAATCGAAGCCGAATCGAGAATGATGTCACCTGCGACGCCCGTGAAATCGATGTCACCCGCGTTGCCGCTGGTATCGCCTGCAGTGCTGATGTTGCCGGTGAGTGTCAGGTTGCCGGTGGTGGTGACATCCAGGGCCGTGCCGCCGTTGCCCGCGCCATCACCCAGTGTCAAAGCACCGAGTGTCAGAGCCGACGTGCTGATCGACAAGTGATCAAGGTTGTTCAGACTCGTGCCCGACAGATCAACCCCGCCAACGTTACCCAATAGCACCAGTCCGTTAACCCAAGCCGGGCTGCTGCTCACCGTGCCGATCAGGGTGATATCACCGTTAGCGCCCGCTGCTGACGTGTTAATGGTTCGACTGCCCGTCAGCATCACATCGCCATCGAGCGTGACATGATTGTCAACCCCGCCGAACGAACCGCTGCTGCTGGTGACAATGTTGCCACCCAGGGTGATGGTTCCGCCCGCGATGTCCACCGCTAAAACCTGATCGCCCCCGCCGATGGTGTTCACCGACACATCCGCGCTGCCTGCATTGATGTTCAGCACCGTATCAACACCACCCGAAACGATGTTGCCGGCAAAAGCAACATCGCCCGAACCCGACGCACTGCCATTGGTGTTGATCACCAGCGTGTTGCCTCCGCCGATGGCCACGTTGCCGGTCAAAAACGACACGTTATCGCCGCTGGTGGTGATGGTGATCGTGAAACCCGCTGCGTTGAATTCGGTTTCGCTGCCTTGTGAATCAACCTCAAACTCACCACCCAGGTTGTACACCGTGCCGTCGAAACTGACCGCGCCCACAGCCGTCAGACTTGTCCCCCCCGTCACGCCCGCACTGCCGCCGCCGATGTTGCCCGCAAAGTTGATCGAAAGTGCATCGACCGTCAGGGCTGTCAGGGCCGTGGTCGTGCCGACATTACCGTTGAATGTCACAAAGCCCGACACGCCCGCATCGATGGTCAAATCATGCGCCCCGTTGACCGTCGAACTGAATGTCACATCATCGCCCGCACCGCCGCCGCTGGTGATCGTCACATCATTACCCAGCACCACCGGTCCGGTGAACGTGATCGCATCATTATTCGAAGTGTAAGCCGAGCCGTTGAGGTTGATCGTCGTCGCGGTAACCGCTATCGCACCATCGGTGGTGATATTCGCCAGGTTGGCGCTGGTCGCACTGTTGAGCGTGAAACTGTTCAAGGCCGTGGTGCCGCCGACCGCGCCGCTGAGTGTGACATTGCCCGTTCCCGCAGTCAGTGTCAGATCAACCCCGCCGTTAATCGTGCTCGCAAAACTGATGTTGCCCGCCCCAATTCCAGTATCCAGCCCAATGCTGAAGGCAAGGTTGACCGCGCTGGCGAAGCTGATGTTGTCATTGGTCGTCGTGATGTTGTCGTTGAGTTGCACCACCCCGGTGCCGTTCTGCGTGAACGCGCCATCCAGGCTGATGGTGCTGAAAATGCTCAGTTGCCCGCCGTTGGTCACCGTCACCGCCCCGCCCGCTGTCGTCGTTAACCCGGAAATGGTGATATCACCCGGTGCTGCGGTGATGAACGTCAGGCTTTTCGCCTGCGTCACAAAACCATTATCCGATACGCGGATTTCACCGGTGTGACCCGCATCGCCAAACACCATCAGCGGCGTAATGATGCTGTCCAGTTGCGCATCGGTAAAGTTCAGGTCCGTGCCAATCGAGCCAACGCCGATGCTGTTGCCTGCCGTGCCGGTGGTAAAACTCACCCGTGTCGTCGTGTTCGTCGCCACCGGCAAACTGATGGCGTCCGCCACGATGTCCAATATCGTCAGCGCTGTGCTGCCGCCGATGACACCGTTGAACGTCGTCTGAGCCGTGCCCGTGTTCACCGTCAAACCATGCCCGCCGTTGGTCGTGCCCGTGACGGTGAACGTTTCATTGCTGGTGATGATGTCAATACTGTTGCCCAGCGTCAGGTTGCCGTTGATGTCAATGGCGCCGCTGGTCTGCATGTCCCCATTGAGCGTGATGCCGCCGCTTGCGGTGAGCGTCACATCATCAATACCACCCGGGTTACCCGTGCCAATGGCGCCGACGGTGATCGCGCCCGTGCCTGCGTTGATGTTCACATCTTCCGCGCTGGTGCCTTCAATGCCCAGCAGGTTGATCGTGCCGTTGGGCGTGCTGATGTTCAGGTCCGACCCGTCCGAAAGCAATACCGACCCATTGAGGAACGCAAGTGACGTGGCCGCCGTGAACGTCGCCGGGCTGCCCGCCGTCATGGCAAGCACGCCCCCGCCCGCGTTGTACGATTGCTGCGCTGCCGTGTAAGTTGCTCCGTTGAAAGTCACCCCGCCCGATGACAGCACATTCAACACCGTGAGCGGCGTCGTGTTGCCCACATTGAACAGAGTCACCGTACCCGTGCCCGCCGAAATCGTCAGGTCATTGGCGCCATTGATTGCCGCCCCATCGAAAGTCACATCGCCCCCAGCCGTCGCCAGGTTCACCGCACTGGTCAGACTCACCGCCGACCCGAAATACAAATCGCCATCGGTCGTACTCAGGTTGGCGCCCAGGTTGATCGACGAACCTTCGATGCTGATTCCGCCACCAACGCCGCCGGTGGTGTCGATATTGGCGCCGATGGTGATCAGCCCGGTGTTGTTGATATTCACCGATCCGCCGCTCATCAAAAACGGTGCCGCCGCGGTGGTGGTGAAACTTGTGCCACTGCTGGTGAAATTGCCACCCGAAGTGCTCACCGGCGTCGCCAGGTTGATCGCACCACTATGATTGAGGTTGATATCGCCGCCGCTGGTGATCAAAAAGCCCAGACCGCTGGTGCTGAAACTGGTGCCGCTGCTGGTGATGCTGCCGTCGTTGGTATCCAGCTGATTCTGCACCGTCACCGCGCCCCCGGCATTGATCACAATGTTCATCGCATTGTCACCAGCCGCCTGAATTTTCTGGGCATTGGTGAACGTACCCACCGCGTTGAACGTGATCGTCACATCGCCGTTGAACAGGTTCGGGCTGATCGGGGCATTCACATCAATGTTGCCCGCACCGCCGCCTGCCGAAGCCGTGTTGATCGTTACGCTGGTGCCGGCTTCCATCGCACTGATGATCGACGAAGCCAGTATCGTCGCCGAGTTGACATTGTTGGGCGTGAAAATACCGCCCGCAAAACTGCCGCCGCTGGTCGCCGCTGCGCTGATGGTGACATCCGTCGGGTCCAAAAGCCACTGCCCTGCCACGACGTTGGCGCCAGCCACCCACAAATAATCCTTGCCCGATGTTTCGACAAACCCGCCGCCGCTGCCGCCCTTGGCGCTGATACTGCCCAGCACGCCCGTCGCCTGGTCCGACCAGACAATCACTTCACCGCCCAGTCCACTGCCGCCGTCAGCCTTGATGACCGCTGACTCGCTCACATAGGCCGTCTGCGCATTTTGCAATGGGCCTTGACCCTGCATACTGCCGCCCATGTTCACCGTGCCGCCATCGGTCGCGCCCGAAGCATCAATCGACCCGGTCAGCGACACATGAGCCCCGGTGACCAGTACCGTGCCACCCCTGCCTGTCGCGTTGCTGGCATCAATGGACCCGGTCACTTCGACCACCCCGGTCGAACCACCTTGCAGTTTCACTTCGCTGGCTTTGATCGAACCACTGGTTTGAATCGCCAGTGAGTACAAGTCACCCGCCGAAAGCATCACGCAACCACCCTCAGCGTGAATCGCGCCTGAATTGACAATCGCCGACTTGTCACCAGCCGGGGTGCTGGTGTTTTCCACCTTCACCAAAATGCCACCCTGCGCGTCTTCGCTCAGGTACACCTCACCACCAGCCACCAATGTCACCGCCCCTTTGGGTGCGACGATCGTGCCGGTGTTGCTGATATCACGTCCGATCAACGCCACGTTGTTGGCGGTGATGCTGCCCTGGTTAATGACCGAACCGCTGACTTCGGTGAAGCGATTGCGCCCCGCCAGAAAGTCACCATCGCTCATGTTGCCCGCTGCCGCGATGAAGCCCGACGTGTTGATCACACTGTTTTTGCCGAAAATCATGCCCGACGGATTGATCAGGTACACAATGCCGTTGGCGTTGATCGAGCCATGCAATTGCGAGGGGTTGGCCGAGTTCACCCGGTTGAGCACCGTGCTCGTGGCCGAGGGCTGCACGAAATTCACCGTCGTGCCCGTCGCCACATCAAACCGTGAGTAGTTGATGATGGTTTTGTTGGCAGCGGTGATGTTGGTGACATTGCCCTGCTGGGCGAACGTCGCCGAGCCTGCCGCGACATTCTGCACCTGAATCTGCGACGGGTCCGCCAACGTGGCCGAGGCCGACAAGGCGATCGTCAGCGTCGTCGTCAGGGCCAAAGTCCCCCAACGCCCACGCAGCTGTTTGCGAACCTTGCGACCGTGAAATTTGCCGTGCTGATTATTGAAAACAACCATGATTTGCTCCCTGCGTCAATCTCAGTTCCGTCCCGGCCACCATCACGCATTGGTCCAACGACTTACATCCAAACTCACAAGCCCCGATGACGAGCCATCGGGGCAAACCTCCAACCTGCTCTTTCAATACAGGAACGTAAACACAAAGTGGAACCGGTTGCTCCCGGCTGTCACCGTATCGCCGATCGTATCCTTCACATCCGTGAGCGCAATACCCCAATCCATCCGCAGACTGATGTTCTGCTTGATCAGCAGTTCCAAGCCCACACCTGTACCCACAAGCGTGTTCTCGAACTCAGCACCCGGGTTGTCATTGATGTATGTTTGGCCGACATCGACAAAACCACGGAAAATCAAGTCCCAGTCCGCTCGTCCGTACGGCGACTGCCGCGACAACTGATAAGTATTACCAAACGGATCGTTCACCGAACCCATCGAATTCGCCGGAAAAATACGCGGAATGTGGAACCGATACTCCGCCCGACCGATCAGCACCGAATCCCCCGCCGCAGCTGATTCACGATACCCACGCACACTGTACAACCCGCCCGCAGTGCGCTGATAGTTGGGCACCAGTCGGCCATCAATCGCGTATTGACCTTCAAAACTGAACGACAATTCGTGTGCCAGGGTCGCTTCATCATTCTTCACGTCGGCCTTGGACCACGCTTCATGGTTGAATAACGGTTCCAGAAAAAACGAAATGCCCGTGTTCCACTGCAGGGTGATAAAGTCAGCGTCCACCGGTGCACGGCCCAACGTCGGCAACTGACTTTCATCCGTCCCCGCAACACCCTCCGCGTTCCATTCCAAACTCACCATGCCGTCCACATTCACCGTCGGACTTCGGTAACCCGTCACCAACCCGATTGTCGGAATGAAAGTCAGCCTCGCCCGCCACTCCGCCGCTTGATTCCACATTCACATTATCCCATCGCACACCCCCGAAGGCATCCACAAAGAAATCACCCTGTTGCAACAGGTTGTAAATCAACTGTCCCCCTGCCGACCAGCTCTCGCCTTCAAACTCAAACCCTGCCACGCCCACATCCGACGCGGTGTACTGGCTGTAGTGGCCGAACGCTTTCCAACGCAATCCCTGCACATCGAAAAATGGGGCTTCATACGAAGCCTGCACAAAGTGCGCCGAATCAAACGTAGCCGTGGTGTACTGCAAATCAAACACATCATCGTTGTTGGTCAGTTGCGAATGGTTGAAACCAAATCGCTGCCGCCAGATGTCGGTCTGCCGGGTACCGGTGTTGCTCAATTGCGCATACACCAACCAGGGCTTGTTCTCCGCCACCAGGTAATCCAGCGCAATGGTGCCATCCTGCACCCCGCGTGAAAGCGCCACATCCACCCTTCGATTGGGGTGACGATTGACATATCCCAAATACGAATCGATCGCCTGTTTGTTAATCGCCTGGCCATCCTGCACCGGGGCGTTGTTCTTGATCCGTGCGTGGGCTGGGTTGTTGACGCGCTCCTCCAGCGGGAAGCGTTCCCCTGATGCCAGGCTGCGCACTTCCTTCACCACACCGATACGCACCACCATGCGCAAAGCTTGTGTGTCCTTGCGAAGGTCATCACCCTTGGCATTCACATCCGACGGGTGTGGCCCGACGGCCACGCCGATGATGCCCTGCTGGTTGTAGTAGCTGACCAGTTGCTGACTCATCACCTGCACCGCGCTGGCGGTGAACCTCTTGTCACTGAGTTTGTTGATGTCCGCTAGGGCAAAGGTGATCACCTTGCTGCCCGCCGGGGCTGCTCCCGGGGTGGTCAAACCCTTGTCGGTCTGCGCCAAGGTCAGCATCAGGTTCCGCCGAACTTGCTCCACGGGGATCAAATCCGACGCAGTACTGTCATACACCAGCACCACATCGCTGATGGGCAGTACAAATTTGTCATCCACCAGCGTCACCGGTTTGACGCCTTCAGGTTCCGGTGCGATGGCCGGGGTGGGCGCCATTGCCGGAGCCGTCGCTGCCGGACGACCCGGCCCGACCGGTGTGGGCAACATCGGTGCCGGTGCCAACGGTTCCGCCTTCGCCGGTGCAGCCGATGTCGGCTTGGCCGGGGCAGGTGCGGGCGTAGCGGTGGCAGCCGGTGTAGTTGCCGCAGGTGTCGCGGGAGTCGTTGCTGGTTTGGTTTCGACGACCGGTTTGGTTTCAGCCGCTGGTTTGGTATCAACGGTGGGCTTGGCTGGAGCAGGTGCCGGGGTCGAGGCCGGGGCCGGGGGTGACAATTCTTTCATCGCCTCGGCTTTGGGGGCCGAGGGTGCTTTTACTTCCGCCTTGGCCGGTGACTTGGCTGGTTCTTCCGCCTTGACGGACGCGGGCTTGCTTGCTTCTGATTTGGCAGCAGGCTTGGCCGGTTCCGCTTTGGGGGCGGGCTTGATTTCTTCTTTTTTGGGCGCTGGTGCAGCAGCCGATTCCTGCTTGATCGTCGCAGGCTTGGCCTCTTCTTTTTTAGGTTCAGGCTTGGCTGATTCCTTGGCGGGCGCAGGCTTGGCCTCTTCTTTTTTCGCAGCCGGTTTGGTTTCTTCCTTGGCCGGTGCGGGCTTGGCCTCCTCCTTTTTGGGAGCAGGCTTGGCTTGCTCAGGTTTGGGCGCAGGCTTGGGTTCTTCCTGCTTGGGGGCGGGGCTGGGTGCGTCCTGTAACCACCAGGCTCCAGTCGGGGCATCGGCCTGTGCCAGCGCTGCCGCCAACCCCAGGCACCCCATACTCAGTGCCAGGCGCAGCGTAAATCGCCCATTTTTGCCAACCAACCCATTTTCGAACGACTTGGACCGCGCAATAAATAGAGACTTCATCTCGGCAATACTCCGAGTAAGGAAAAAATTGACCGGTAACGCAGTTGTCCCCTGATTAAATGCATCTCACCCCTGAGTATCGATTTAGCATCCATGACACGATCGATTGTCAAACAGGTGAACCCTTCACGCAATTGATATCCCTATTGTCAAGGGTTGTCAATGCTTTTTTCCCATCTTGTGCACAAGTTTCCCATTTTATCCAATATAAACCCACTTTCTTCCCACATCGGCAAAACCGAAAGGGGTACTTCAATAAAGCGGAAAAACTTTTTCCCCTCTTGTAAACCACTTCCGGGTTATGTCTGTGCGGCACCACCGCCATGTGTGGCACCGACGCCCTGTGCGGTGATATGACAAAGCGGCGGATGGTATCCGCCGTGTTCGTGCAACGATTGATTCACCCATCATCGGGCCGAACCGACCGCCGATAAGATCGGCAGCTTTGTGACCGGGGGCGACTACTTCTCCGTCCCTTTCGTCGGCGGAGTTGAGGCACTGGTGCTACCGGTACGGGCGTTGTCCACCGTGCCCAGAATGCCCGGCAACTTTACCCCGGCCTGTTGCGCCAAATCATGAATCGGCGGCAAAGCGCCAACCAAATCGCGCAACCAATTCGCCGTCGCATTATGACCCTTCCCGCCACCGCCCTGCCCACTGTCCCACACCGTCACCTTGTCGATCTTCAGGTTCGAAATCGCCTTGACCTGCTCGGCCACGAGGTCCGGCAGCTTCTCGATCAGCAGCAGCGTCGGTGCCATGTCGGGGTGCTGCCCACAAACTTCGAGCATTTTGCGGTAACCGTCGGCCTTGGCCTCCAGCACCCTTCTTGTACCCTCAGCCTCGGCGGTGAACCTGAACAGCACCGCATCAGCTTCACCTTTACCGATACGACGCATCCGTTCAGCCTCGGCCTCGGCGTCGATTTCGATTTTGCGTTTGTCGATTTCGCGCTGCACCACTTCGACCTTTTCCAGTCGAGCCGTCTCAGCCATGGTTTCGGCGCGCAGCACATCCGTGATGGCGGAGGCCATGGCCACCTCACCACGCCGCTTGGCGTCGGCCTGTCGCTCGGCCAATGTGGCGGTGTAGTCGGCAATCTGAGCTTTGCTCTTGTTTTCACCTTCAACCGCCTGTGCTTCGTACCCGGCCACGGCAATACGCTGAACCGACTCGGCTTCCTTTTTGCCCTGTTCGGTCTGGGCACGTTGCTGCGCCACCGCGACTTCTTTTTGTTTCAAAGAACCGGCTTCACTACTGACCGATTCGGCTTCGAGTTTGGCCAGGGTCACGCGCTGGGTTTTTTCCGCGTCCTTCTGACCGGTGGCGCTGTCGGCTTCGGTACGGGCGACGGACACATCCTTTTCCCGGTTGGCCGTGGCCACGCCGATGGCGCCGTGCTTTTCCTGCTCGGCGACTTCGATCTTCGCCTGATTCACAGCCTCGGCTGCGGCCTTGCGACCGATGGCCTCGATATAGCCTGATTCATCGGTGATGTCGCGGATGTTGACGTTGATGACTTCCAGGCCGATTTTGTTGAGTTCGGTGCCGACGTTCTGATTGACCAGTTCGAGGAACTTTTCACGGTCCTGGTTGATTTCCTCGATCGCCAGCGTGGCGATGACCAGGCGCATCTGACCGAGAATGATGTCGCGCGCCTGGTTGGCGACCTGTTGTTCGGTCAACCCCAGCAAACGCTCGGCTGCGTTGTGCATGATGGTCGGGTCTGTCGATATGCCGATGGTGAAGGTCGAAGGCACATTGACGCGAATGTTCTTTTTCGATAACGCGCCGGCGAGTTCGATGTCGATGGTCATCGGTTCCAACGACAGGTAGGCGTAATCCTGTACCAGCGGTACGACGAAGATACCACCGCCATGAATACACTTGGCGGCCCGTTCGCCGGTGCCCTTACCGTACACCACGAGAATGCGGTTGGACGGACAGCGCCGATACTGCTTGACCAGCATCGTCAGAAAAAAGAGCATGACAATGACGACACTGGCAATCACCGCCAGCGTGGCGAAAACCGCTCCCAGAATCGGTGTGTAAAACATGGTGATCCCTTTATGATCCCTCTGGCGATCCCCTCTCCCGCCGGGAGAGGGCTAGGGTGAGGGCGGAGCTGTTATTGGATATACACAATATTTAGCATTTTTTTTCATCGGCCCTCACCCGGCCTCGCAGACTCGGCCTCCCTCTCCCATGGGGAGAGGGATTTTTCAAATCCCTTGATCCCACGCAACGACGCAACACAGAACCCACCCGACTTACGGCACTGACGCGTATGACTGCTTCACGATGGTTCTACGAGTACCGACCCATCCTGTTCGACTGCCACGATGCGAATATTGGTGAAGGCGGCGAGTTCCGGTCCCGTGCTGGAGGCGGATACCGTGCGTTTGGCCCCGTGAATATTCACTGTCACCTGCCCGCGTCCCTGACCCTTGGGGGGTATGCGTGCGTAAACACTGCCCATGACACCGATGCACGATTTGGCGTCATACTTGCGCTCACTGGACAAACGACGCACCCCATACGACAGACCCGAAGCCAGCAGCATCATGCACACGCCAAAGCCGATGGCTAAAAGTGCGGAAACCGGGCCGGATAATTCCCACTCGCTACGCGCGGCCAGACCCATCCACCCTGCACCCATGAAAAAAGCGGTGATCGATAACACGGAAAAAAATTGAAACGCGCTGGTGCTGTCGGCATGGTGGGCCACATCGCCGCCCACATCGACATCGCCGGGAATGGACAAATCAAAATCCCCCGAACCGCCAGCGTCGGAACCGAACATCGACATCACCAGTCGAATCAAAAACAAAAGCGTGGCCACCCCGCCCATCAACAGGTACACCGTGGCATCGGAAAAAGTGTCCATCGAGTCCCACACGTTGACCGCTCCCGGTGCGAATGGTCACCAACCCATGCACACAAACACAAATGCAATTGACTTCATGATGATACAATTCATCAAAGCGAACGGTCAAATGGGTTGAATGTCAGGTACAAACCGAACGCAGGGCAACCGCATTCTTTCATCATCGACCAAGTTTGTCGCAGCCAGATGCCCGCATCAGCACAGTTCGTTTAGCCTCGCCGCTTGTCGGCGAGGTAATACTCCGGGGCAACTTAATAACCTTGAATCGTCATCCGCCCGACTCGAAGCACCGCGGGTTGCCACCCGCGGCTATGCGGAGATCACTCACTGCTTGGCGACTTGGCGTTCATAAAGTGAACGGTCAAATGGGTTGGGTATCACTTCGCCTGCACGATCATTTTCAATCATCCACCGATTTTCATGTTGTCGGCTGCGCCTTTTCGATTAAACTAAAGACCAACAACTCCGTGTTCGGACCCCGGTTTGTCACCAGGCATAAACCGGGCCTTTACAACCAAAGCCTGGGGCGTGATTCGCACACATTCACACTCATCGGAAAACAGCGACTCGCATTGATGATTAAAGATGATTCGCATGAGTGATTGCGTGCCTGGTTACGCTGATGTTGTCATCATTACGGAGTTGAAATATGCCCGGTTCCATCAGTCTGCCGCAGGTCGTCCTCGAACTGGAGGAGGAAGACCGTAAGCGTTATGCAGCGATTCAACCACCCAAGTCGATGGTGGTGCGTTTTGGTTACCTGCGTTTGATTGCCGAGCTGCCCTACGACGGGACGGACAAGCCCGGCTGCGGGTCCAAGCTGGTGATTCGCACGGAACGCGGCACGGAAATCGCCGAGATGCTCACCACCACCTGCAGCAACAGCGGCTGCGGCAAAAGCGTCTCCCGGCCTGACATGCTGCGTTACATCGAAGCCTCCGGTGGTCGCAATTTTCCCTTCAGCACCAATGGGCGGATTTTGCGCCTCGCCACGCCGGAGGACTTGCTCGAACAACAAAAACTCGATGCCCGTAAGCCGGAGATTTTGCGATTCGCCAAGCAACAGGTGGCCGACGCCAAGTTGCCGATGCATTTGGTCGATGTCGAAATGCTGCTGGGCGGCGAACGAGTTTTGTTTCACTACACCAGTGAGCAATGGGTCGATTTCCGGGAACTGGTGAAAGTGCTGGCTGGTGAATTGCAGACCCGTATCGAAATGCACCAGGTCAACGCCCGCGATGAAGCCCGCATCGTGGCGGACTTTGAACGTTGCGGCCAGCATTGTTGCTGTCGCCAGTTTTTGAAGGTGCTCAAACCCGTGTCGATGCGCATGGCCAAGGTGCAAAAGGCTACCCTCGACCCGGCGAAAATTTCGGGGCGTTGCGGGCGATTGATGTGTTGCCTGCGTTATGAAGATGAAACTTATGAGGTGCTGCGCAAAAAGCTGCCGCACAAGCAGACGCGCTGGATGACCCAGCAGGGACCGGGCACGGTGATCGATGGGCAGATACTGACGCAACTGGTATTGATCAAACTCGACAATAACGAAGTGCCGCAGGCATTCCCGCTGGAGGAAATCACCCCCCTGCCCCGCGACCAAGACCCGCAATTCAACAAACCGCCAACCCCCGCCCCCCCCGGTAATGCCCCCGGAAGTGCCTCCGGTAATAGCTCCGGTACCGCCCCCGGCAATTCAGGTGGTTACGGGTCAGGTCAAAAACCAGCCCCCGGTAACTCCGGTCATAACCATTACGCCAAGCCCGCCAACCCGCAAGCTGGTGCAAGTAGCACAACACGCAGTTCATATCCATTGGCCAAACCCAACGATATTCGACGCGATGACTCCGGCAAACCCACGCCAACGGGCGCAACGCCTGCTACGAGGCCTCAACCGGCAGGCGATCAAGGGGACGATCATGCCGATGGCGATGACACAAACTCAGCGTCAATGAGTGATGATGCCAGCGGTTCGCCGTCGAAAGGATATCGTCGTCAAGGCCCCGCCACCCCCGCCCCCGGTTCTGGCCAACCACCACGAACCAATCAAGGGGCAACATCCTCAGCCGAGGATGACATGAGCGATGATGGCG
>CAYRTH010000051.1:8285-20301 GCA_964427135.1 uncultured Phycisphaeraceae bacterium | reverse complement strand
GTGCGTGCCCCGCCGACGTGCAGGTAACCGGTGGGCGAAGGGGCGAATCGGGTGACGATTTTTCCAGTGCGTGACATAGAAGTGCCATTGTAACGCGCTTACGAGCCGCGACCGTCAGGGAGCGGTCTTCCTGACTCGTCGATGCTGGAAAAGCACCGCTCCCTGACGGTCGCGGCTCGTTCAATCGATCAACATGCCTTGTCTTGTATTGCCTCGTCACGGAGTTTTTTTGGGTTGTATACGCATTGTCATACGCGACCATGCGGGGTACATTGTTCGGCTTGACATTGGAGCCATACGCATGAATTTGCAAGGCGCGATGACCGCGATGATCACCCCGTTCAACAGCGACAACCATGTCGATTTTGATCGGCTGCGCAAAAACGTTCGCTTTCAAATCAAACAGGGAATCGACGCACTGGTGCCAGTGGGTACGACCGGCGAATCGCCCACGCTGTCACACGAAGAACATCGGCAGGTGATCGAGTGCGTCGTCGAGGCGGTGCGCAGCGGTCCCAGGCGTGTACCCGTGGTGGCAGGGGCTGGTTCCAATGCCACCAGCGAAGCCCTGAGCCTGTCGCAGTTTGCCCGCAGTGTGGGTTGCGATGCAGTGTTGTCGGTCGTGCCCTACTACAACAAACCGACGCAGGAAGGCATGTACCGCCACTTCATGACCATCGCGGACAAGGCCGACATCCCCGTGGTGCTTTACAACATCCCCGGTCGCTGCGGTGCGGGGCTGACGGCTGCGACCATCGCTCGCCTGGCCAAACACCCCATGATTGTGGGCGTCAAAGAAGCAACGGGCGTGCTGGATATGTCATCGGAAGTGGCGCTGTTATGCGATGCCAAAAAGTTCATCATTCTGTCCGGCGATGATTCGCTCACGTTGCCGATCATGAGCGTCGGAGGCAGGGGGGTGATCAGTGTGCTGGGCAACCTGCTGCCGGGCAAGGTCAAGGCTTTGACGCAAGCGGTGCTCGATAACGACATGACAAAAGCCCGCAAACTGCACCTGGAATTGTTTGCCCTTTGCCGGGTGATGTTCATCGAAACCAACCCGATACCGATCAAAGCGGCGATGGCGCTGGCGGGTATGGACAGTGGCGAAGTACGCTTGCCAATGTGCGCCTTGAGCGAGGGCAATCGGGCATTGTTGGAAAAAACGCTGCGCACCGCGAAGGTGATCAAGTAAGGCGGGTGTGGCACCGCCGCCCTCGGCGGTGAGTTTGATAAAGCGGCGGATGGTATCCGCCGTTCATGATTCATTGAGTTTGGGGCAACCCAAATAAACCGCCGATGCCATCGGCGGCTTTGATTCACCCAGCTACATCATCCGACATTGCGATGGTTTTTGCTGCTGTGATGGCTACGATCGTGATGCCCACTGCGATAACCGCACGGGCTTGGAGTGATGTACATCATGGTACTGGTGGCCCCCAAGGGTTCGCTCATCGTGGCGCAGTGGCTGGAGCGCGAACTGGCTTTGGTCGAAGCACGTTTCTCGGCGGAGCTGCTCTCCGACCTGCCCTGCGTCAATGAACTGATAGGTCATGTCGAACGTTATCGGGGCAAAATGTTGCGTCCAAGTCTGGTGCTGACTTCGTCACTGGTCAGCGGCGGACATGAACCCAGCGACACCTCGGTGACCGAATCGCATCGCACCGTGGCCGCGGTGGTCGAAATGATTCACATGGCCACGCTGGTGCATGATGATGTGCTGGATGAGGCGCAAATGCGGCGTCAGGGGCGGACGGTCAATGAACTGGCGGGCAATGAAACAGCGGTGATGCTGGGCGATTACCTGTTCAGCCATGCTTATCACATGGTTTCGTCGCTGGGTCAGCCCACGATTGCTCGGGTGTTATGCGATGCCACCAACACGGTCTGCGAGGGCGAGTTGTTGCAACTGGCCAACCGCAACAACTGGGAATTGGATGAGCCGACGTATTTTCAAATCATTGATCGCAAGACCGCGGCACTCTGCGGCGTGTCATGCCGGGTGGGCGCGATGCTCAGTGGCGCGGGCAGCAGGCAAATCGAAGCGATGGTGGACTACGGCATGAACCTGGGCGTGGCGTTTCAAATCATCGACGATTTACTGGACCTCACCGGCGATCCGGCTGTGGTGGGTAAATCATTGGGGCGCGATTTGGACAAAGGCAAACTGACACTGCCGCTGATTCATCATCTGCAGATGACCCGCAGTAAGCGTGGCCGACTGGCACAGGCACTCAATCGATTACCCAAGGATAGCTCCGCTTCATTGGAGGGAGAATTATTGCATGATGTGCCGGGGTTATTGGCGACGACCGATTCTCTGAATTACGCCCGTCAGCGTGCCCGGCAGTGCATTGCCGATGCGCAAAAATCATTGTCAGAATTGCCCCCGTCGATCACCCGTGACTTTCTGCATCAGGTGGCGGAAGCGGTGGTGACCCGCAAGTCGTAAACCAATGGCTCACATCAAAGTCGGGTGCGATGTGGCACCGCCGCCCCCGGCGGTGAGTATCAAGGGTGATTGACCCCAGCCGTGGGCGGCTGGGCTACATAATCGAATGTGGCACCGCCGCCCCCGGCGGTGAGTATCAAGGGTGATTGACCCCAGCCGTGGGCGGCTGGGCTACATAATCGAATGTGGCACCGCCGCCCCCGGCGGTGAGTTTGATAAAGCGGCGGATGGTATCCGCCGACTTCGTTTGATCAGTATTTATCCAAACCGACCGCCGATGCCATCGGCGGCTTTGCTTCACTATCACCGAAGGTTTTCGACTACTGATGGATTTCCGCGGGTTTGGGTTTGCGTTGTCCGCCGGGGGTTTTGGGGCCGGGGTGCGGGTCGATGCGCGGGGCTTTTTCACCAGCCTGCGTCATTCGGCGAACCAATCGTTCACGCATCACCTGCAACACCGGTTCGAAATTGTCCACGTTCACCAGGTTGCGCAGTTCATACGGGTCGTACTTGAGGTCGTAAAGGTACTGATCGACGTAAACATCCGAGCCGCTGTCTTTGTTAGGGTGTTTATCCGGCGCGGTCACGCCATATTTCCAGCGCTGCGTACGCACCGCGCGACCGACCTGTGACTCGCTGATCTGTACAAACACTTCCTCCGGCCAATCGGCGGCGGCCCTGGCGTCCTTGTTCACCAAGGGCAGAATACTTCGCCCCTGCATCGTCGCAGGTATCGGAATATTACAGGCATCCAGCAACGTCGGCGGCAGGTCCACCAATGACACCAGTTGCGATAATTCGCCACCGCCGGTGAAGGGTCCGCCATGCAGCATCGTCGGCACGCGAATTGACGATTCATGACACGAACGCTTGTATTCACTATTGCGGGTTTTGAAGTGACACCCATGGTCGGAGGTGAACAGCACGATGGTGTTGTCCAGCAAATCCAGCGTGATCAGAGTGTCGATCAGTCGGCCCAGGGCTTCGTCCAGTCGTTTGACCATGCCCCAGTAACCGCCCAGGTGTTGCGGAGCCGAGCCGCCTTGCAGGGTGCGTTCGCCTTCACCGGGTTTGTGATGCCAATGAGGCAGTGTCGAGTGCAAATCAGGCGGCGTCCAGCGATCGGTGTATCGTTCACGATACCCATTGGGTGCGGGGTAGTCGTCCTTGTCGTTCTGATGGTGCGGTTCGATGTACGACACCATCAAAAAGAAGGGTTCATGCTTATGGGCATCGACATATCGAATGGCGGCATCGGTGCAGGCATCGGTGCGGTAGCCGGGCAGGTGAATCGGTTTGTTGTCGTTGTCGTACAAAATGGTGTGATACTCATCGACGGAAAATTCAAGTGCTTCGACAGCGAGCCAATCGGTGTAATCACCGCGGTAACCAGCCTTGATCGCGCCACGTTCGCCAGCGGCCCCCAGTCCCTGTTGGCCGGCCAGGTGCCATTTGCCGATGTACCCGGTGCGATAGCCGGCTTGGTTGAAGCAGGAGGCGAGGCTGGGGAATTGCTTGCGATCGGTGGGTAAGGCGATGCCGTTGATGTGGCAGCCGGTGGTGGTGGCGTAGGTGCCGGTTTGCAGACAGGCACGGGCGGGGCCGCACACGGGTTGACAGGTGAAGGACTTGGCGACGTGGGTGCCGGCGCGTGCCAGTCGGTCAAAATTGGGCATCAGTTCGAGGGGGTTGCCGTGCAGTCCGGAACTGTCCCAGCGTTGTTGATCGGTGAAAAAAACGATGACATTGGGTCGGTTGGAATTGGATGCATCCATGATATTTCAAGCGTAACGACGGTGGCATGTTCTTACAACCCGGTTAAACTGTGAGCGATTCACAAGAGCAGGTTTCAACACAGAGGGCACGGAGGTCACAGAGCAGAGCAGCCTGATTTTTCATGGCATCAAATTTCAACCTGCACCTTTGGTAAATGTCCAAGCAAGCCAGTTACATGCGTCGGATGATGGCTTTGAATTGCCAGCGTGTTGGTTGGATGGCGAATCATTGTTTCGAATCTTTGGTTTCTCTGTGCACTCTGTGACCTTTGTGTTGAATTCTTTATCTGGCTCTTTTTGCTTGCTCTCTACCACACGGGATCATCAATGTGAAGATCGACGGGGGTAGGTGAAGGATTCACAACATGCGCTGTCCTTACTGTGATCAGGACAACGACAAGGTGATCGACTCGCGCGCCACCGACGCAGGCAAATCCATTCGTCGGCGGAGGGAGTGTCTGGCCTGCGGCAAACGCTTCACCACTTACGAACATATCGAAACCGCGATTCGCATCACGGTGATCAAGCGCGATCAATCACGGTTGCCCTTTGACCGGGAAAAAATCCGTGCGGGCGTTGAAAAGGCCTGCTACAAACGCCCTGTTTCTGCGGAAAAGATTTCCAGCATCGTCGATGAGGTCGAGGAGGAGGTTTTCCGCAAGGGTGAACGCGAAGTGCCTTCGGTGGAAATTGGTCAACTCGTGGCCGACCGTTTGAAAAAACTCGATCAGGTGGCTTACGTGCGTTTTGCCAGCGTGTACAAACAGTTCCGGGATTTGGATGATCTGCTCGATGAAGTGCGTGATTTGCTGCAGGCTGACCCGAACATACCGGGTCAGGGAAAGTTGTTCTGAGTATTGGGGCATCTGAAGCCCCCTCTCCCCTGGGAGAGGGGGGCCGAGTCATCGAGGCCGGGTGAGGGCCAAAGAGCGAAAGGTCTTGAAAAAAGCGATAACCAAAATCGGCCACGCCCTCACCCTAACCCTCTCCCGGAGGGAGAGGGGACGGAACAGGCACCACGACTGACCAAATAATTATGCAAACTGCTCTAAGCATTATCAGTTGACAACAGAAGCATGTCTCGATTTTGTTCAACCGGGCGATTGCAGTGAAAGAAAATTCAGCGGTGCGTAATGGTAGAGCATGTCCAGTAAATCCGTCGGCAGCGTCATGCCCGCCAAGGTAGCGGTGCTCTCTTTGGGCATCGCCGGGTTTACTTCATGCAGGTCCGGGTCCACAATCGGACTCGCCCCCTGATAGTCGGTTTCCAACAAAGTGCGCAAGGCCCAGTATCGGCTGGCGTAAAGGTCATGCACCGTCGTCGGATCGTCCTTGGGGTTAACCACGATGTCGCTGCCGAATAACACCCGTAGCGGATTGCGACGTAAAAAGTCGATGAACCGCTGGGGCGAATGTTTGGACAGTTCACGCACCATCCATTTGGTGGCACTGGTGTCCAGGTAGATGTTGGGGTGGGCATCGAGCAGTTGCTGCAAATGCTCAAGGTCTTCGGGGTGACCAGCCATGTGCGCCACCAGTACGGGTGTATCGCTGAATTGTGCCAGTACGTTTTCCAAGCGCTGGTAATGCTCAGCTTTGGAGCCGTATTTGGCGCTGTCGCGGTATTTGGTGGCAAACCAGGTGTCCGGGTCCGCCACGTGAAACATGAGCAGGTAACCCAGGTCCCGCGCTTTTTTCATGGCTGTGATTCGGGTCGGGTGATCCAACCAAAATGAAGGATGAAAATCATGCCCGCGCGGAGCTGCCCAAAATTTAGCCAACCGTGCGCCCTTGCTGCGGTACACATCGAGCCGATGCAGCCAGTCGGTGGTGAAGGTTTCGTCCTTTTCCTTGGCGGCGTAATTGGGGCCTGCGACGAAAACAAAACGATCACCAAAGGCATCGCGCAACGGGTCGATCAGTTCGGGTGCCGACTGCGACCAAAATGAGTCGATGCCGAACCACCGGGCGACTTCGATCAGCACTTTGGCATGGGCGATATCGTTGATGTGAATGTGCGCATCAATGATCGGCTTGCGATAGGGCAACCCCGCAGCGGCAGTGCGATAGTCGATGCCCAGCATGTTGGCGGCATGACGGGTGACGGATTGGGCGGAGGGATTCATATATTTTGCGCGCCTGCATGAAGCAATTTCAACACAAAGCAATTTCAACACAGAGGGTACAAAGTGGCTGGGGGATAGTAGCTGGGGGCTGGGTCAGGTGGGTCTATTGGCGAAATCTTCCCAGCACCTAGCTCCAAGCACCCTGCCTCATTCTGCTCTGCCCTCTTTGTGTTGAACTCTTTTGCTAATGAAAAGTGTAGCTTCGCTCCGACCATCAACGCATCAGCGAACGGTTAATTGTCGCGCACGGATGAGCCAATCGGGTAATTCGATGGTTTCCGAGTTACGCCAGGCTGTCAGATAAAGGTTGGCTGTCACCTGCACCGCATGACGGGTGCGTTGGACGGTGTAAGCTCTGACTTGGGGGTCAATGACTGCGGGACGTGGTTCTTTGCCGGGCAGTGATGCTTCAAGTTCGTAGGTCTTGTCGATGTGCTTGCGTGATTCATCAATCTGAGTCAACACCTCCGTGAACAGATTAGTCATAACTGCGGGTTGAATACCCTGGGTCAATTCCTCGGTTGTGGGTTGCACTTGTTCGATCAGGGCATCAATGCGGGCGTGAATCCCTGACCGTGGTGATTTGCCGGTGACCGGGTCAGCTCGGCCGTCCCAGTGAATCGTGCAATGTAGCGGCTGCGAAAGGTCGGCTGCGTAATGCGCCAGCAGCCCCGCATACACCAGCACCTTCATCTGCACCACAGGGTCTTGCGAAAACCTTCGATACTCGGCAAACGCCAAGGTCAATTGCTGCGTGTGCTCGGCAATCGCATACGGCAAATAACCCACCTTGGCGGGCTTCTGATTCAAACGCTGACACAATTCGATGAACGCATGACGCTTGTCGGGCAGCGGTTCCGCTTGCACCAACTCCAGGTCGAAAAAATGATCGGGTTCTTCGCGGTCGGTCAGTTGTGGAAGTCGCCGGTGTTTGAACGCATCCGGGTCCACCGATAGATGTGCAATGACATTGCCACCTTCCCGAAAAAAAGCAGGCAACTCATCGGGCAGTGTCGTCATCGTGGCGCGTACCACAAGGATGTGACCCTCGGCAAACCAAGCTTGTGTCGAACTGACACAGGTCAGTAACACCAGTTGAATCAACACGATGAATAAGGAAACACGATGCCGCATGATGATGCTCCGTGAAAGAGCAACATCATAGACTTGCAACCGCATCAAGGTGCCATTTGCATGACATTTAGCCCTCGGTCATTGACCGGGGGCTACGTGACAGCAAGGTAGGTTGGCCGAGGTTCGAGGCCAACCATGAACCTGTGTTGGGTCGTTCGAGACAGACCGCGGGTTGCCACCCGCGGCTATGAAGCATGATGCCACGATTGGGTGTATTAAAGCCGCCGATGTCATCGGCGGTCGGCTCGGATCGATACCCATCACATGAAGACGGCGGATGCCATCCGCCGCTTTGATACTCACCGCCGAGGGCGGCGGTGCCACGAAGCAACCATCGATGACCATTACTGGTTTTCCAAAAACCGCTGAATACCGGGTCGGAAAACCACCTTGCCATCGACCACCAGCAACTTTTCATCCAAAAACATCTGCACTGCCTGCGACAGCACCGTCGCTTCCAATGCCTGGCCCTTTTTCTTCACATCGTTGGAAGTGTCTTTGCCCACCTCGATATGAAATACATCCTGCAACACCACCGGCCCTTCGTCCAGGTTTTCGGTCACAAAATGAGCGGTGCAACCCGATACCCGCACCCCCGATTTCCAGGCCTGTTCATACGCATTGGCGCCAGGGAAGTAGGGCAGCAGTGACGGATGAATGTTGATGATGCGATCGCGGTATGACTGCACCATGCTCGTCGGCAACACCTGCATGTAGCGTGCCAGCACGATCAGATCGACATTCAACTGCGCCAGTTTCTGTTGCAGCCAGTTGAAGTGCGCAACCTTGTCGCCGGGTTGGCCGTTTTTGCTGACACTCGCCGAGGCCGGGTGCCAATCGTAAGGCAACCCCGCTTCACGGGCGATGGGTTCCAGGTCCGGGTGATTCGAAAGCACGGCGACCAAATCGCCCTGTAATTTGCCCAGTCGGTGGTCTTCGATGAGCTGGTCCAGGCAGTGACGTTCCTTACTCACCAAAAGGGCCACTCGTTTGCGGGACCTGCGCTGCAGGGTGACGCGCACTTCCATGTCGAGGGTTTTACCCAGCGCGATCAGTTCGGTGATCAGTTCATCCAAACTGACGGATAGGTCGGACAGGTCCACGAGCATGTCCATGATGAATCGCCCGTGCACGACCTGTTGTTGTAGGTCTTCGATGTTGACGCCGTGCTCAGCCATGCGGGTGGCGAACTTGGCGACCACGCCTTTCTGATCACGACCCACGACACTGACAACGGCTTTAATCATGGGCGACATGATACCCGGAGGTGAACCGATACATAAAATCAAGGTGGCCAAGTGGCGGTGAATTTCGAATTTTGAATTTAGCGGGACGACCCGCTGTTGAAACCGTCGGATTTCGAAATTGCCAAATCAAGCCGGGAACGAGACCGACCCCCGGGGGAGGTCGAGGGCCCGGGTATTCGAACAAGTGGTCAAGTCTTTCAGTGGGATTGATGCTGATATAAACCCCGCTCCCTCACGGTCGCGGCTCGTTAAACGCATCACGCATCCGACTTGGGTTTGTTTTCCATCGACTTGGCCAACTGGCTAAAACCACGGTTGGATATCACCATGAGCAGTGTAGTGATCAAAAACAGATGCACATGCAACCCATCAAAGCCCGGCAACCTCACATTTACCCACGGTAGCGTGAACCTCGGCATGCCCTGATACAACCACATGCCCAGAAACGGCACGATCGCGCCGCGCACACCGGTAAGCGTGACGTGAATACCCATGTAAACAGCCACGAGCCTGCGACTGGCAAAATCATTGTGCCCCAGGTTCCAGGCAAGCATGCCCGCCGAGCGTGCTGCCCCTTGTATGCACCTTGCCCCGGCCAGCAACCAGAGGGAACCGAAATACAAACTCACCCAGTTGGTCAGTTGGTCGGCGATCCACCACCATGATTGCTTGGCGCGAAAGCGTGCGATGTGCATGTGATCCAATTGCCTGGCCCACAGCGATAACGTCAACACACTCACGATCATCGGCAAAGCCGTCGTCAACCCGATGGCCACGAAGTACCCGTTGGCCAGATGTCGCGTCATGTCGGCCACGACGTAAATCAAAACGATTTCACCCATCATGTTGCTGCCGCCGGCGACAAACTGCCAGAGCATGTAACGACGGTAGTGGTGATCATGACGCAGCACGTACCAGAACGTTTCCTGTTGCGGGGTCGGGTCGAATTCGTAGATGGGGGCGGGTGTGCCGTGGGGCGAGGGTCGGGTGGCACGACGTTCGAAGGCCAGTAATTCTTTTTCACCGCGCAGACGCACCTTGCCGTAGGCGATGGCGCCGATCGTGCCGACCAAAGCCCCGGCCAGGTACACATACGGGAACGCATGGGGGTAAGGGTCGAGCAAACCGTAGCCCAAAAGCGGAGCCACGGCGACGATCAGGCTTTGAATCAAAGTGATGCGACCGGTGACACTGGCACGCACATGGCGTGGGTAATTGTGTCGCCAGATGGTGCTGCGCAGGGTCACCACCCCGGCCACCAGGCAACGCATGACGATCACCTGAGCCGTGAGCAGCCAGGCCCCCAGCGGATTGGTCGGCAACAGTGCGATGGCTGCCACCAACAGCAGTAGCGCATATTGCACCCGGTTGAGGAATGCGACTTTCGGTTTGCCGCGTGACCATTGCGCCCAGAGGAAGCTGGTGAGGTTGGCGAAGTTGGGTGCCGCCATGATGATGGCGAATTGCAGGGCTGTGACGTCAAAGGCCTTGGCGGCCAGAATGCCGATGACGCCGCCCTCGATCAGGGCCATGGCCACGGGATAGGTCGAAGCGGTGATGATTTCATGGGCGTAGCTTTGCCGGGTGATCCAGGGTTGCGACCTCGGCAAAAACGAACGCAGGTAATCGGCCAGCATGAGTGTGATTGTGGGGGTAAATGAGTGATGGAGCAAATGGGGATTGAAGAAGTGTTCCGGTGGCCAAGTGGCCAAGTGGTCAAGTGCCGGAGCCAAACCAGAGGCCGGGTCATCTAGCGGCTTTGGTCATCATCATGGCTCAACGCCGATTCATGATGGTGACTTTCACCGATCCAATAACAAAACGATTAACGTCCGATACGCGAAGCCTTGGAGCTGCGCGACGAATCGCTCAGTATTTATCAGCAATCTATCAACATGTAAGTCAAGTAGCTCAGTGTAACGGTCGAAATGCAGTGAGCGATGCGTCTTCATGAGTGATCGACCGTGCAGTCGGGTATCTCTTGTTATTAGTACAGGGAGTTGTTGTCATGGCGAACAAGAAAAGGTCACATGGTTTTGCTGCAGTCGGCGGTGAATGGTTAGGGCTGGGTGTCACGACGATAGCAATGTGCCTGACATCAGCCTTGGCTGCTGAGACGAAACAGG
This sequence comes from uncultured Phycisphaeraceae bacterium, assembly GCA_964427135.1. Classification (GTDB taxonomy): domain Bacteria; phylum Planctomycetota; class Phycisphaerae; order Phycisphaerales; family Phycisphaeraceae; genus JAJXSS01. The sequence continues at coordinate 9,441 of CAYRTH010000051.1, read as the reverse complement.
GGCAATCGCTCGAAGGGGTGGAGGCAACCGAGAACCTGGACGCGGCGGCACCGTCGGGGACGAGCAAGGGCAGCAAGATGGGCTTTGATCTGTCGCAGGACCCGCTGTTGTCCAGTGGGGAGCTGCTGCTGTTCGAGAAGATGCCGACGGTGATTTCGGCGGCCCGCCACAGTCAACCGATCAATCAACTGGCGGTGCCGGTGAGTATTATCACGGCCAAGGACATTCATTACAGCGGCCAGACTAGTATCCCTGAATTGTTGCGTCAGGTACCGGGGATGGATGTGCTGCGGGTGGACCGGAACAATTATGCGTTTGGTGTTCGTGGACTGCACCATGGCATGTCGGATCGAACACTGGTATTGCAGGATGGACGCAGTACGGGCACGGGGATTTTAGGGGGGGCGGACTTTGGTCGGTTGCCGTTGTTTGTGGGGGATATTGAGCGTATTGAGGTGGTGCGTGGGCCGGGCGGAGCGGCCTGGGGCGCTAATGCGTTTAATGGTGTGATTAACATTATTACCAAAGACCCCGACAGTGTGCCGGGGTTCATGGTAACCAGCACACTCAACGATTTCGGGGATACTTATTCACATCTGCGCTGGGGTCATCGGGTGGATGATCTGGCCTGGCGTTTATCGGTGGGTTATGAGGATTTTGAGTCCTCGGAAAACGCCATCATGCGCGACAATTTTTTGTCCAACGATGAAGCTCGCATCTGGCGGTTTGACGGGGTGGGCGAGTTGGATGCGGACACGGACAATCGGTTGAAGTTCGGATTGGCCGGTTCGCAAGTGAATCGTGGGGGACAGGAGTTTATTGGTTACCCATTGCCCAGCGATCCGCCGGTGGAGGAAAGCATTCAAACGCTGCGCGGTTTTGCACGCTGGGAAAGCGACTTGGGCATGGACGAATCATTTTACCTGCAATGGTACGGGAACTTCACGCAAGAGGATCGTCCGTCGCTTTGGAACGCATGGTCGTTGGAAACGGATTTGGAAGCGCAGTACAACACACGTCTGGACAAGGATCATGAGCTGGCGATCGGCGGCAATGTGCGCATGACTCACATCCGGGCACAAGCAACGTCATTGCGTGACCTGTTGCCGACGGACACGGCTGATGAGTATTGGCTGGGGGCGTTTGTGATTCATCG
>CAYRTH010000051.1:0-8275 GCA_964427135.1 uncultured Phycisphaeraceae bacterium | reverse complement strand
TGGAACCTGACCGATCAATTGACATTCGAAACCCAGGCACGTGTGGACTGGTATTCGGAAACTCAGATGGACTGGTCGGGTCGCGTCAGCGCGTTGTATGGGCTGGATGAGCAGAAGAATCATGTGCTGCGTGCCAGTGCCGCCAAGGCATTTCGTTCGCCGTTGTATGCCATTCGCCAAGTGCAGGGGGCACGGTTGGAGTTGCCGACACCGCCGTTTCCTCCCAGTTCGTTTGCGATCACGCTGTTGCCGGCGGAGAACATGGAAAACGAACAGATATGGTCATTTGAATCGGGTTATCGCGGCCAATTGACGGACGAATGGTCGGTGGCGGTGGACGGGTACTATCAAATTTATCATGACCTGATTGGCGGTATACAGGTCGCCTCAATGCCCGGTACCAGTACCAGTCGGATTGCGAACATTGATGGCGCACGGGCGTTTGGCGGAGAGGCACAACTGGCATGGGAAATCGAAAGCCTGAAGCTGGGTTTGTGGTACGCATTCAACGATGTGCAGGATGAAGTCGAAGGTCAGAACATGCGTTCGTATCGACCCGCCAAGCATAAGGTCGGGTTCAACGGTCGCTGGTCCATCACGCAAGACCTGGTCGCCAACCTGACGTATCGCTACACCGGCTTGACGTTGAATGATGGGTTGGGGACTTCGAGCGTGGTTCCGTCGGTGCCGGTGGAAGAAAACCACGTGCTGGATTTGACTTTCACGGCACGCATCCCCAAGAGCGGGCTGGAGATCACAGTGGGCGTCTTGGATGTGCTGGATGAAAGCAAAATGGCGAAACAACAGATCGGCTCAGTGACGGCGCATCCGACCCCGGGGCGAACTGCCTTTATTCGCGCCACCTTCAATTTCTGATGGATCGGCCGTGCACCCGCTTGTGCAAACATGAATTGATCGGCGGAGGATGATGCAGCAACAAAGACCTTCATTTTGGTCGGGCTTGACAGCCATGCTGGTGTGGCTTGGGGTCACGACCTGCGCCTGGGGGGCGGACGTGTTGGTGGTACTGAGCAGTGATGCGGGTCCGTATGAGCAGGCCCAGGCTGCAATCAGGCAACGACTCACGGAGCACCAATATCAAGTCAAGGCTGTATTACTGGCGGAAGTACAGAAAAACCCCGAAGTGCTTCAACGGATCAACGAATCCCTCGCGGTGTTAGCGGTGGGGTCAGCGGCAACAGCGACATTGCATCAACATGCGAACTTACAGGTTCCGCTGTTTTATTGTCTGGTAGCCAATCCGCAGGAAATCGGATTACACAACGGAGGTCCCAATGAAGGCGTCACCACCACCGTTTCGATATTCGCGCAAGTCGGTTTGATTCAACAGGCGTTACCAAAAGCACGACACGTGGGCATGCTGTTTCGCTCAAGCAATGCCCTGGGGGGGCAATTGGTCAACCAGATGCGAAGCACCCTGCCTGCGGGTTGGCAGTTGACGGCCATCGATATCGATGAATACAGAAGCGTGGCGGAGGCCATCAACACCCTGATGGGGCGAAAGATTGATATTGTCTGGACGCAGCCGGATGTCACAATTTATCAGGCGGCCACGGTGCGGACGTTGCTACTGGCATCGCTGCGCCAGAAGGTGCCGACGTTCGGTTTTTCGTCGGAGATGGTGCGCGCCGGGTCGCTGGTGGGCGTGGGGGTGGAACCGACATCACAGGGGCATCAGGTGTCAGCGCTTGTGGTGCAGCGACTGCGTGAGGGATCGCAGGCTCAGATGCAGCAACATCCGGTTCATTCGCCGGAGTTCAAAATCGCGATCAACCTGATCGTGGCGGATCGTTTGCGCATCGGGATATCCGATCAACTCAAGCGGTCGGCTGATTATGTCTTCAAACAGGGGGATGAGTGAGCAATGATCCAAGGTATTGCCAAACTGAGTTTGCGAGTCAAGGCGACGCTCATCGTACTGACGATTGTGGGCATCAGCCTGACGATTGCGACCATCGCCAGTTTGCTGGTGATGGAGAAGTTGTTCACCCGGGAGCGGCAGCGTACGGTGAATTCGGAGGTCAACAATTTCGCCAATGCCGTGGAGTTGGCGATGACGGTGTTGGACCAGAAGGAACTGGCACGATTGTCCAAGAGTTTTGCCCGTGATACGGATGTGCTTTTTGTGGCGATCGATGGCGCCAAAGGGGAAGTGCTGGCGAGCCAGATCAATGACAAGCAAGCGTGGCGAGCTTATCAGGCGTTGGGCGACAAAGCGCGGGCCATGACGGTGGGGGTCGGAGTTGTGTATGCGCAACCGACGCAAGATGACTATATGGGGATGGGGGATTTGCCTTCGTTGCCGACGAGTAAGGCATCGGCTCCTGACGCGGCAGGTGTGCAAAAACGTGAATTGCTGGGGCAAGTGATTCTGGGCGTGAGCAATAAACCTGTGGAACAGGCGGTGGCCGCGCAGACGCAGATCGTGATTCTGGTGGCCCTGGCGATCGGGCTACTAAGTGCGGTGATTGTGCATTACACGGTGGGTCACTGGGCACGTCGGCTGGATGGGCTGATACGGGCGACGCACGGCATTGCGGAGGGTAATTTTTCGGTGTCTGTGGTTTCATTACGACTGGATGATGAAGTGGGCAGACTGGGGTTCGCCTATGAAAAGATGCGTGATGCGATCGCGGCCCGGGATCAGGAATTGCGCCAGTTCAACCAGGACCTGCAAAAGCGTGTGGACGAACGGACCGAAGCCCTGGCCGTGGCCCTGAAACATGCGGAGGCTGCCAGCAATGCCAAGAGCGAGTTTCTGGCCAACATGTCGCATGAGCTGCGCACGCCACTCAACGGCAACATGGGCTTCTGCAACCTGCTGCAACGCGGGGCCGAGACCAGTGCGCTGGAACGCAAGGAATGGCTGGACACGATCGAAAGCAGTGCCGAGCATTTGCTGACACTGATCAACGATGTGCTGGACCTGTCGAAGGTGGATGCCGGTCGGATGGATATAGAACACATCACCTGCAACCCCAGCGCGATCCTGCGCGACATTGTTTCCATTCTTCGTCCCAAAGCCATTGAAAAAGGGCTGCAAATAAGCATCTGTTTTGAAAATGCCGTACCCAAACAGATCATGTCGGACCCGACACGTCTGCGGCAGATTCTGATGAATCTGTGCGCCAATGCGATCAAGTTCACGCACAAGGGTTCGGTGGTCATCAACGTTCGCCATGTGCGCACGGAACAAACCCAATGCCTGCAATTTGAAGTGCGCGACTGCGGCATCGGCATGAGTGTCGAACAGATGAATCATCTGTTTGAGCCGTTCGTCCAGGCGGACTCGTCGATGACCCGCAAATACGGCGGAACCGGTTTGGGACTGGCCATCTCGCGCCGCTTGGCGGAAAAACTGGGCGGAACCATCAGCGTTGAAAGTGCCCTGGGCAAAGGCAGCGCATTCACACTGGACATCGACATCGGCCAGATCGACGCATCGGAATTTGTCACCGGTGCAGTGATGGAAGCCCTGCTCACCGGGGCAGTCAAGGATAAACCCATGCAACCCACGCCTGGAAAACTGGATTCCACCAGGCACATTCTTGTGGTGGACGATGGTTCGACCAATCGCAAATTGATCGATCTGGTGCTGCGCCGGGCCGGGGCGCGGGTGACGCAAGCGGAAAATGGACGGGAAGCCTGCGAACTGGCTAAAGCTGAGCATTTCGATTTGATATTGATGGACATGCAGATGCCGGTGATGGACGGCTATCAAGCCACCCGCGAATTGCGCAAAGCCGGGGTGAGTTGTCCGATTTTTGCGCTGACCGCGCATGCGATGCAGGGCGACCGTGAAAAGTGCCTGGAAGTCGGTTGCAGCGGGTACTTGTCCAAGCCGATCAACCCCGATGCGCTGATCGCTGCGGTGGCTGGGGCGCTGGTGACAGACAACGCCAAGGGTCATCGCGATGCCGGTGAGCAGCCAATCGGTTCACCAGCGAATCAGGAAGCGATCGTTTCAACCCTGCCGCTGGAGGATCAGGACTTCAAGGAAATCGTGGATGAGTTCATCGAGCGCTTGCAGGAGAAGTTGACGGAGCTGAAAAACGCGATGGATCATCAGGATTTGCAGAGCGTGGCTCAATTGGCCCATTGGCTCAAAGGGGCGGGGGGCACGGCTGGGTTCGCGATTCTGACCCAACAGGCCATCGCCATGGAACAGGCCGCCAAGACGGAGGCGGTGGATGAACTGGCCGGTCAAATCAAAGTGTTGTACGGCATTGCCAGGCGCATGGGTATTCGGGTCGATGATCCGGAGTCGGATTCATCCGTTGCGCAAGCATCCGATGCAAAAACACTCTTGCCAATCAACAATGATCGTAACGAAAATCTGCAGGCCACGGATGATCGTGATAGTGAATCAGAGCAGTGGGCGCAACAGGCACAGATCATGATCGTGGATGATGAACCGGTGACGTGCAAGGTGGTTGCCAAATATCTGGCGGACGCAGGTTACCAGCATTGTCAGGCACACCATCAGGCCCAGACCGCGCTGCAGCGCATCCTGCAACAACGCCCCGATCTGTTGCTGTTGGATGTGATCATGCCCCTGGTCAGCGGACTGGAAATACTGCATGCCGTTCGTGAAAGTAAGGAACTTCGTCACATCCCTGTGCTGATTCTTTCTGCCGCCAGTGATGATGAAACCAAGTGCACTGCCCTGGAACTTGGGGTCACCGACTTTCTGACCAAGCCCGTGTCGCGGATGGAACTGGTGGCCCGTGTGCGCAATTCGCTGATGCTCAAACATCGTCACGATCAACTGACCCGTTATGCGCAGACTCTCGAAGAACGGGTGCTCGAACGTACGGAAGAATTGTCACGTACACGCTTGGAAGTGGTGCACTGTCTGGGGCGGGCGGCTGAGCACCGTGACACCGACACGGGCAGTCATGTGGTGCGCGTGGGGCGGTTCTCCGCGATCATTGCCAAAAAATTGAGTCGTGACTCGCACTGGGTCGAACTGATCGAACACGCAGCCCCCCTGCACGATGTGGGCAAAATCGGCATCCCTGATGATCTTCTGCTCAAACCCGGCAGACTGACGCCTGACGAAATGGAACTGATGCATCGCCATGCGCTCATCGGCAAACAGGTACTCGAACCTGCGGTGGGCAGTGATCTTCAGCAATGGCATAGCCACACAAAAATCGGCGCCCGCATTCTGGGCGGAGCATCGTTTGAGTTGCTGCGCATGGCGTCCACCATCGCCCTGACACATCACGAAAAATGGGACGGATCGGGTTACCCGCTGGGCCTCAAGGGCGCAGATATTCCACTGGAAGGCCGCATCGTTGCGGTGGCGGATGTGTACGATGCGCTGAGCAGTCGGCGACCTTACAAACCCGCATACCCGCGCGAAAAATGCTTTGAAATCATGCGTCAGGAAAACGGCAAACACTTTGACCCAGAGGTACTGGCGGCATTCTTCGAAGTCGCTCATGAACTGATCGACATTCAAATCGCCCTGGCCGAGTGAGCTTGCCGGTCGGCCAACCATCGCCCTTTGGGTACGACAGGGCAAAGAAAAACCCCGCATGAACGGGGTTGGATCGGTCCTTGTGCTTATCACAGCTTGATTGGTAATCAGACCTTGGCGGTTTCGACCACGGCGGAGTTTTCGGTCGCAACGGTTTCCGGCGCAGTAGCGCCCTCCAGCCCACGCTTGGTATCACGCAGGCGCCTGCTCTTGCCCACACGGTCACGCAGGTAGTACAGCTTGCTGCGACGCACATGGGCGTGCCGCTTGACTTCGATTTTGGCGACCTTGGGTGAATGCACCGGAATGATGCGTTCGACGCCTTCGTTGGCAACGATACGGCGGACCACGATCACCTTATTGATGCCGACGCCTTGTACAGCGATCAGCACTCCGCCGAACACCTGCACACGTTCCTTGTTGCCTTCGATGATGCGGTAGTGCACATCGATGGTATCGCCCACGTTCATCTTCGGCAGATCGCTTTTGAGCTGGGCTTTTTCCACGGCTGCAATGATTGACTGGCTCATGATTCCACCTTTTTCCGCTTGGGTATAGACCCGTAAGCATACCAGAATCCACCGCGCAAGCAACTTCGAAAAACAGTGCAAACGCATGAACGAGCCGCGACCGTGAGGGAGCGGGGTTTTACTGCATAGCGACTACGGGAAGACCGCTCGTTCGCGGTCGCGGCTCGTTAAACCCGTACACATCCGTTTGCCCTGACAACCTTGCAGTGACAGCGAATCGGTTACACTGACCTCATGCAGAGTTTGCTCATCACCCTCGACGGACCGGCAGGGTCGGGTAAGTCTACCGTGGCCCGGCGTGTGGCCCAACGCCTGGGTCTTGAATTTCTGGATACCGGTGCCATGTACCGCGGGCTTACGGCTTTGTGCCTGGATCAAGGCGTGGACCCGACCACACAGCCCCAGCGTGTGCTTGATTTGCTGGATTCGGCGCACCTGCACTTTGACTGGCAGAGCGACCCGCCCCGGTTGCACGGCAACATGGGGGCCATCGACCGTGATGTGACCGACCGATTGCGTGACCCGGATGTGACCGGCAAGGTCAGTGACATCGCCGCCATGCCGCAGGTGCGGGCCGTGATGGTGCGTTTGCAACAGTCCATCGGCAAGGCACACCCCCGGATTGTCACCGAAGGTCGTGATCAAGGCTCGCTTGTGTTCCCCGATGCACAGGCCAAGTTTTACCTGGATGCCAAACCACAGGTACGTGCCCGTCGTCGAGCCGAGCAGCTTCGCTTGGCCCATAAACCGGCGGATGAAAAAATGATCCTCGAACAAATCGTGGCCCGTGATCAACGTGACCAGACCCGCACCGATGGGCCGCTGATCTGCCCGCCCGATGCCCTGCGCATCGACACCTCGGAAATGAGCTTGGATGAAGTGGTGGACATGCTCGAACGCTGCGTGCGTCAGCGCTGCGGGGCCGCTCTGCGGGATGACGCTGCTGCCGAGGGAAAAAATCGGGTGAGGCTGTGAGGGGCAAGCCGGTGACAAGTGACATGCGTGAAAATCATATCCAGGCCAATCAACAAACAACCTCCACCGACCCGCGGTTGCGTCGAGCCTGGTGGCTGACGCTGCGTTTTCCCTGCGTTGTAAGTACGAGTTTGTGCTATCGCTACCGGGCCTGGGGCGCGGAAAACATACCCGCGCAAGGACCGGTGCTGCTGGTGAGCAATCATCAGTCGTTTTTGGACCCGGTGCTGGTGGGGGTGGGCACGCGGCGCATGTTCTTTGCCATGGCACGATCAACCTTGTTTGATCAGCCCGGTTTTTCCTGGCTGATCCGTTCGCTCAACTCAATACCCGTCGATCGAAACAGTGCGGACATGGCTGCGATGAGGCGTTGTATCGAAGTCATGAAACAGGGCCGTGCGCTTTTGGTGTTCCCCGAAGGCACACGCTCAACCGATGGTATCGTCGGCAACTTCGCCCCCGGTACGATGTTGCTGATCAAGCGTGCTCAGCCGACGGTGATACCGGTGGCAGTTGAGGGTGCGTTTGATGTTTGGCCACGCAATCGCAAAGCACCCAAGCTCAACGGTCGTGTGGGTGTGATGTATGGTCAGCCGCAATCCGCCCAAACATTGGCGGACATGGGCGCCGAAGTCGGACTCAAACATTTACGCGATCAGGTGGAAGCGATGCGGTTGGACATTCGAAAGCGGTTGGGGGGAGTAAGTTCTACGGATATTCATCCGTCATGATCGGGTGCCACACTGCGCCCCGCGCAGCGGGCGCTGTGTGCGGATTGTATGACATTTAGCCCCCGGTCATTGACCGGGGGCTATGTGACAAACCGGCGTTTGTGTGCACCAGCCGGATGTCACACAGTTCTCGCCTCCGGATGCTGTACGGTCGCAGTGTGGCTCCTCCGATTCTGTCAGGTTTGAATGTTCGTCGTGCCTAGAGCAATTCGTGTAATTTTCTGACCACCTCTCCCCTTGGGAGAGGGTGGCCGAGTCATCGAGGCCGGGTGAGGGCCGATATAGGAAAATCCATGAATGAAAGGTTTTTCATAATCAAGACACGCCCTCACCCCAATGTGAGCGCAGCGAACACTCCTACTCTCCCGGAGGGAGAGGGGGCGGAACCGGCATCACGACTGGTCAAATAATTACGCGAATTGCTCTAAAGCGACGGAGTGTATCCGCCGTTGCGTTGACATGATGCTGTTAAAAACCACCGATGGCATCGGCAGCTTTGAAGTTTCATCGTCAATCAAATGGCCAGTGGCACA
>CAYRTH010000050.1:13447-20345 GCA_964427135.1 uncultured Phycisphaeraceae bacterium | reverse complement strand
GTCAATATGGAATGACCTTTGAATACCTGACGCTGCGTCATCAAAGGGTGCTGGGCATTGATAATGTTGACAACAACATTGCGATCCGTGGGTTGATAAGCCAGAACAATGTGCCCGCCTTGCGCAACGGAAAGCAATCCGTCGTGACATTGGTGGATGCGGAACTCACTGGTGGCGATGCATCGCAGTCGGCCATCATCAATCAACCCGGCGGGACGATGTTTCTGCGCAATATTCAAACCAAGGGGTACGCACTGGCGCTGCAAACACCGGAGGGGTCGTTACCCGATGGACGGATCGAAGAATTGGCGATACCCCAGCCGATGTTGTTGCCCGGACAGACTCAGGTGAAGTCAATGAATTTGCCGGTGGAGGATGCCCCCGAACTGCCCTGGGATACGGATAATAATTTTGCATCATGGGTGAATGTACGTGATTTTGGAGCCATCCCCGGTGACAACAAAGATGACACCCAGGCGATTGCAGCGGCACTGGAGTCCGCCAAATCACAGCGTAAAACCACGGTGTATCTGCCACGCGGGATGTATCACCTCAGCGGCCCGCTGCACATCGACGGCTCGGTAAGAAGGGTCATTGGCTACTGGGCTACCATCACGATCACCAAAGATTATGACCTGACCAAAGGGCCGGCGCTCAATGTCAATGCAGGTCAGCCGATCGTCATCATTGAAGGTATTACGTTGCGATATCACCTGTGGGGTCGCGGGCAGGAAGCGATTGCCTTGCAACACACGTCTGCCAACTCACTGGTGGTGCGTCATGCAGCCATCGGCAGTTACACCAACACGGTGCCAGGTGGAAAATTCTTTTTGGATGATGGCCGTGCGATGCTCAACATCACCGGTCCGCAGCAGGTCTGGGTGCGTCAGTGGAACCCGGAAACGGGGGCTGGTCCGCGAACGCGAGCTGCGAATCAGGGTGGCACGCTCTGGGTGCTGATGACCAAGGGCGAAGGCATGGGGCACTTCGTCCAAAATATGAATGGCGCCAAGTCGGAACTGCTGGGCGGCATGGCGCTGTACCCGTTTCATGGTGACAAAGAACGCAAACGCAACCCCGATGCCCACGGCCAGTTTATCAATCAGGACGCAGCGCTTTCGGTCACCGGCTGGCACACCGTGCAGCAAAACTTTCTGGGTGATCTGGAAAACCCCGGAAAAATCATACGTTTTGAAAAAATGCCCGCGACTTTATCCCTCTTCATGACAGACCATTGATCCAATGCAGGTGCGCTGTCGCGGCGCATCGGCGCAATCGCAGTCGTTGCCTGATGACCCAAGCAATCACGCAGAGCAATGATACGCTTTTGCATGGTGCGCTTGATTGGGTCCATGAAAGGAGTTGTTCATGCATCGTCGTCCCAATGTGTTGTTTGTCATCATGGACGATCAGCAGGCACATTCGCTCGAAGGCTTCGCAGGCCCACGACCGCAATCGCCTCATTGCAATGCACTGGTGCAACGCGGCACCAGTTTTCGAAACGCCTTTGTCACCACACCGATTTGCACCCCCGCCCGTGCCGAGGTGCTCACCGGTTGTCACAGCTTTCACAATGACACCCCTTGGTTCGGGCACAGTATCAACCCTGCCCTCACCCTCATGCCCCGGCATTTTCAGACCCACGGATATCACACCATTCACTGCGGTAAATGGCACAACGACGGCCACCCGCGCGACAAAGGCTATGACCGTGTTCGCCGAAGCATGTACCAGGATTGGATCACCGATTCGCCCGAGCATCGCCATATGCAGGCCTATCGTGAAAATGGACAGCTCATTCACGGTCACAGCACGGAACTGTTTACCGATGCGCTGATCGAGGAATTGGATCAAGCCCCAGCGGACAAACCCTGGTTTGCCTACATCGGTTATTACTCGCCGCATGATCCGTTTGAGTGCCCTCCGCCGTTTGATCGGTATTACGAACCTGACTCGGTGCCGCTGCCGGAAAACTTCATGCCCCAGGCTCCGTGGGACAACGGCGACATGACCATTCGTGATGAGCTGCTGTTACCCTGGCCACGTACTCAGCAGGCGATTGGGCAATATCGCGCGCAATATTGGGCGATGATCACGCATCACGACCATCACATCGGACGACTGCTGGCGTGGCTGGAAAAAAGCGGACAAACGCAGAACACCATCGTCGTATTCACTGGCGATCATGGTCTGGCCGTGGGGTCGCATGGTTTGTTGGGTAAGGAAAACATGTACGACCACAGTTGCAAAATACCCTGGGTGATGTCGGGTCCGGGCATTGCGCAGGGCCGATTCATCGATGACCTTGTCAGTAATTGCGACATTTTTCCGACGCTTTGCTCGGCTTGCGGATTGGCGATTCCCCCCAGCGTGCTTGATGGTGTGGATCAAAGCGGTTATTTGCGTGAGGGTACAGGCCTTGGCCGTGAGTTTGTCGTTCATGCGTTTCAAAGCCCAGGCCCGCAGACCAAAATTTTGCGCTACACTCAGCGTGCGATTCGTACGCGCGATTGGAAGTTGATGGTGTATCCGCTGACCTATCGCTGTGAGTTGTATCACCTGGCCAGTGATCCGCTGGAGTTGGTGAACCTGTTGGAACCCTGGCGTATGCAGCCGGACCCGCGTTGGAAATATCTACCGACGATGCCCCCGGAACAGGTCGTTACCACCGCCGCGCAACTTTATGAACAATTAAAGCAGTGGCAACAAGCCAACAACGACCCGGCACTGGCGCAGATGCCTTGGGCATCGATCATGCCTCAGTCATGAATTGGATGATCGACAGTTGAGGCTTTGACATGCGATTGGTGACAGGTGACATCACTTTTTCTTTCCCGCGCGGGTGCGGGCGTCCTGTTCATGTTTCTGCACGTTTTCCACCAGCAGGTTTTGTCGATCGAGTCGGAACAGGTGATACAAATCATCGGCCAGTCGGCTGAACTCCGTTGCCGCCGTCGGATACTGCCCTGCACGTAATCGCGCATATGCCTGACGATATCGTTCCTGCGTCTGCTGCACAATCTGGCGTTGCAGGTTTTCGTAGGTCAGCTGGTCCAGGTCGTCGGTAAATCGCTGGCCTTCCGCCACGGCAAGGGCGCTGCGATACTCCCGATACGCCTTGTACAAATTGCTGCGTGAGGCCGCCAACGAACCTGCCAATGTTCGACCTTCCTCAATGTGCCTGCGATAGTCCACCGCGGAAGTTGGCGCAGGCTCGAAGGGTCGCGTCAGCACCTGTTCAATCTGCTGGTTGGTCAGTGCCTCGGTTTCGCTACTCTGACTGGTCCCCGGTTTTTCATCCAATGTCATGAAAAACATCAATCCGCCCAGCATCAGCACCCACCACACAATCAGCCCCACCCACAATTTGGTCCGCCGACTTAAATTCGCCTTGCTCCCTGTGTGCCCTTGCGTCGTTGCCTGCCCTGCATCATCGCTGGCTGTCGCCGCAGTTCCCGATGCGCTCGTTTCGACCAAGCCCACCTCAAAAATTTCCACCTCCCCGATACGCACCACATCCCCAGCCTTGAGCACGCAAGGCTTGTCCGTCACCAGTGTGCGATTGACCTTGGTCCCATTGGGGCTTTGATTCACCAACACCCACTGCCCGTTTTCCAGCCGAATTTCACCATGCCGACGTGACACAAACGATTGATCCACCACCAGGCTGTTGCCCGCCTCACGCCCGAACGTCACCGCCTTTTGCGTGAACGTGACCTTGCGTCCCTGCCCCGGCCCCGACCGCCAGTGAATCACCAGTGCTTTCATGGCATGAATATATCAGCATGATGGGTGGGGCGGGCGTCCCGCCTGCCAATGGGCCTTCGGCCCATTTTGAGCAATTTGCGTTAATGATTGGAGTGGCTTAACCCCCTCTCCCTCCGGGAGAGGGTGGCCGAGCCCCCGGGGGCGAGGCCGGGTGAGGGCGCAATGCGTTTTCATACTGCAAATCAAACGTTATTCAAGCAAAATGCACGCCCTCACCCTACCTTCGCCACGGCGAATCTTCGACTCTCCCGGAGGGAGAGGGGACGGAAAGGCACACCGTTCTCCAAAGAATCAAGCGATTTGCTCCAGAATGTAATACCCAAGTCCTCATCGCCAAGGCGATTCGTCCTTGGCTTGGTTTATGCACTTGACCACTCGACCACTTTAATGATGGTCCTTCTCGCCGACACACTTGACTCAAACTACATACGCCCCGACAACTCCGGCAGCCAGCGCATGATCACCGGCCCGAACACCACCAGCACCACCGCCAGCAATATCAACATTGATGGAATCAATATCCGCAGGCTCGCCGAGGCCGACAATTTTTCCGCCCGCACACTCCGGTACATCCGCAGCATCCCGCTCTGACTCTTCAAAATCACCGAAAGCGGCGTGCCCAGTGTCGAGGCCTGATTCACCGCGCCCACAATCGAACGCACCGTGTCCAGCGGAATGCGCTCGGCCATGTTGGACAGGGCCGTCGACCGTGTTGAACCGAAATCCATTTCCATCTGCACCAGTTGCAGTTCCTGATTCAAATCATCCTCCGGTTCATCGCGGATGATCGTCTCCACCGCCTCGTTGAAATTGCTCCCGGCTTCCATGAGCAGTGCGATCAGGTCCAATGTGTAAGGCAGTTTTTTGGTGATGCGCATCAAACGCGCCATCGCTGCATTGTGCAGCGTCCACATCGGTAGAAAAAAACCGACCACCATCATCACCAGCCCAATCGTCGGATCAAATTCGCCCAGCAATAACACCGCCAATAGCATCGAAGCAAGCCCCAGTGACACAGCCGTGAACAAACACACCGCCACGTATTCCTCCACCGAATACCCGTTGAGGTTGCCCGAGGCATCCAGGTCTTGCCTAATGCGTTTGCGGATCGGGCCGAAGCTGAAACGGTGCGCAGCCGTGAGCGCCAGACTCATCAGCGGCGCAAGCGTTTTTTGCTCAAACAAGGTTTGTCGCTGACCCGTACCCAGTGCCTCGGCAAACCTGCGATGAATCGGCGGCTGAGCCGGCACCGGGTACAAAAACAGCGCCCACACCATGAAAAACATGGCTCCACCCAAAATCAGACTCACGATGATTTGGCCAATTTCCATATTCGATCAGGTCCAAGGTCCAAAGTCCAAGGTCATTCACCTGGGACGCCGAGCCCTTCAGGGCCGGATGGTTTTCGTTAATGGATGATGGATAATGTTCAGAGAAGATGCACATCAATCAACTCTGAGTTTGTACATGATCCATGATCCTTTATCCATTATCCATCTTTGCGTGATTGGTGGGTCCGTTCGCGGACTCACTTGACCCACCCTACATCACTCGGCCACTTCTTCGATACCCAAGTCCTCGTCGTCGCCTACGGCGAACTCCTCGTCCTTGGCTTGTTCAGAAAATTCGAAATTCAAAATCCGAAATTGTCTTCAAATATCCACCGCCATGATGCGTTTGATCCACAAAAACCCGATCACGATCATCATGCCTGCCGAGAGCAATAGCAGCCGACCCACCGGCTCCAAAAACAATTTGGTGACGCCTTCCGGGTCGATCACGTAATACACGCCCAGCACCACCAGGGCCATGCCCGCCATCATGCGTGCCTGTGATCGGCCTTGTGCGGTGAGTGCATCGAGCTTGCCTTCCAGCCGTTGAATTTCACGAATGCTTTCAGCGATGCGATCCAGTGATTGGGCCGAGTCGCCGCCGCGTTGCCGATGCATTTCCAAAGCCGTGAACAGCAGTCGATAGTGACTGGACCCCACCCGGTTGGACGTGTTGCGCATCGCCTGGTTCAAATCCAGCCCCATCTGATACTCACGCAGCAACTGGGCAAATTCCTGCTTGATCGGGCCGGCACCGTTGGCCACCAAAAGCTCCATCGCCTGTACCAGTGTCAACCCCGCGCGCATGCCCGATGCCAGCGTCATGATGCCGTCCACCAGTTGCGCTTCCAGCCGGGTTTTGCGCTGTCTTTCAAGACTGCGCAGTACCACCGGCGGAAACACCATGCCCACCGCCATCCCCAATACCCCCCACACCAGCGACCCGCTCACCAGCCAGATGAACATCCCGCACACAAGTATCATCAGCCCCGCTCCCGCCATGGCCACGCGCGGGTGCATGTCCATCAGCAGGTGTTGATTGAGCGACGTATCCAATGATGCTTCCATCTTCGCAAACCGCGCCACCGCCATCGGCAAACCGTAACGCACCAACCCATACACGCCCACCAGCCAGGTCAGCGTGATCAGCAAATGCCAGAATAAATCCATCGCGGTCATGTCAACGTTCCATCATCAATGAATCGTGCCTTTGACACCGTGCCCTTTGACGCTTTGCCCTTTGACGCCGAGCCCTTTAGGGCCGGATGCTCCCGGTCTTCAACAATCCCGCAATCCGGGGCTAAAGCCCTCGGCGTCTTCTTCAATCACTCGACCACTTCCTACAAAAACACCTTCACATCAAAGTAACCACGGGCGATCATTTCCTGCGCAAACAGCGGCACATAACCCGTATGCCGAAGCCTGGGTTGATCCGCATCCTTGAGTGTGAAAATATCTTCAAGCTGAATCTGCCCGGTTTCCTGATCGATCAGCACCACTTCCGACACATGCGTGATCCGCCGTCGACCGTTGGGGAACCTTGCAATGTGAACGATCAAATCCACCGCAGACACGATCTGTTCGCGGATCGCCCGCACCGGCATGTCCACCGCCATGAGTACCAGTGTTTCTAATCGTTGACAGGCTTCCGCCGGCGCGTTGGCGTGAATGGTTGACAGCGAACCATCATGCCCCGTGTTCATCGCCTGCAACATATCAAGTGCTTCAGGTCCGCGCACTTCGCCGACGATGATCCGATCCGGCCGCATGCGCAGCGCGTTTTTCACCAGTTCACGAAT
>CAYRTH010000050.1:0-13437 GCA_964427135.1 uncultured Phycisphaeraceae bacterium | reverse complement strand
CCCCGTCCCTCCACGTTGGCGGGCCTGCCTTCCAATGCCACCACATGCGGCTGAGGCAACCGCAACTCAGCCGACTCTTCAATCGTGATGATGCGTTCCGACGGCCGGGCAAACGCGGACAACACATTGAGCAGCGTCGTTTTCCCCGAACCCGTGCCTCCCGAAACGATGATGTTTTGCCGACCCAGCACACACCCTTGTAAAAATGCTGCCACCGGCGTGCTCACGCTGCCCCGCGCAACCAGGTCGTCCATCGCAAACGGAATCCACGAAAACTTTCGTATCGTCAGACACGGCCCGGCCAATGCCAGCGGCGGAATGATTGCGTTCACCCGGCTGCCATCGGGCAACCGCGCATCCACCAGCGGGTTGGACGTATCCACCCTGCGACCCACCGGTGTCAAAATCCGCTCGATCACCGACAACAATATTTCATCCGAAAAAAAGCTCCGCGTCGTCGGCTGGATCACCCCGTTTTTTTCAATGTAAATCCGGTCCTTGCCCACCACCATGATTTCGCTGACGTTGGCCATCTCCAGTAAATCCTGCAACGGCCCCAGCCCGAACATGATGTCTTGCAAATCCTTGGTGACGGTGCGCCGAACGATGTATTGCCGTAAACCTTCCGACACCGAACCGACGTAACGGCCAAACAGGTCGTCAAACCCTTCCTCGGCCACCAGCAAATCATCATGCACGCTTGCCGGCTCGAGCAGCAGCGGCAACTGATCGACCATCGTGCCCACCAGTTCCCAGATGGCGCGTTCACGGGCCGGGTCGGTGAGTCGATCGTCGCTTTGTCGGTACTCGGTCTGCACCTTGCCCTGACACTGACGCACCACCTCCGCTATCACCGCGCGATGCAGGTGCGTGTGCAGCGTGTGGTTCATCAGGTCCGCATTCAGTTCGCGGACACGACTTTCCAACACCTGATCCAGGGTCAGCAGTATCTGATCGACATACGACTTGTCGCCCTTGTTGATGCCGCCTGAAATGCGCAGGTTCAGTCGATCCAGCAGTTGGGCATGCACATCTTGTTCAAAACCCATGAGCTTGCGCTGCAGTTCATAGTGATCATCACTGTCCGCAGCTTTGCGTCCGGGTTTGAGCAGTGCCAGTGAATACTGAGCAATTTGAATTTCATCCCCGAAGTCCAGTTTCACCGGCTGCTGGGGCATCACTTCCCGGTTGGCCACCACCAGCGACGACTGGCTCAGGTTTTCAATGAAAATCTGATTGCCCTTGAAAAAAATGCGGGCATGTCGTCGGGCGATGAATCCGCCCCGCAACACGATCTGACAACTTTCATCGCGTCCGATGAATAATGATTGAGCCTCGACGCTCAGTGTCGTGCGGCTGCTGCTGCTGTGATCAAAAAGCCAGAATTCCATACGTTTGTTGTGTAGTTACTCGTGCGTCTTTGTCATCCTGAATCAGCCACGAAGCCACGAAGGACACGAAGAATACATGACGCCAAGCCGCCAAGGGGCCAAGTCGCCAAGGTCAAACAAACCGAGCATTTTGGTTTAACTTGTCGATGATCACTTTTTGTTTTCCATTTTCATGTTTTCCAAGCGTTTTAATCATTTAGGGGCTTCTTGGCGTCTTCCTATCTTGGCGCCTTGGCGTTGATGGATTTGTCTTGTTTCTGTCTTCTTATTCTTCTTATTCTTCGTGTCTTCGTGGCCTGCCCTCATGTGGTCAACCCCCGTGTGGCCGAACCCAATCACGACCCGCGTCGATTACCGGGGGCAGCAGGTGGGGTTGGTGTCGGGGCAGGGGGGCGGGCGATGCCGCGACCGATGACAATTTCCATCACTCGTTCGTTGATCCCGCCGGAGGGTATTTTCACCGGGCGGTCATCATTGGGTTTACGCAAATGCAATTCAAACGGGCCTGCTGCCGCCTGCTCGATCGTCGCCAGGGCTGTCGCCTGTTCGGGCGTTACTTCAATGGTCACATTTTGAAAACCACCCACCCGTGCCCGCGTCGGTGTTCCATCATCCGAAGCCGTCACCGCGCCCACCGCCACGATGCGCACATTTTCCATCACCGGCAACACTTCATTGAACTTGGTCCCCGCTGCGAAGGGTGCTTCGATATCCACCCGCATCTCCGGCTGCAAAATCGGCGGCACGGTCCGACTGTTGGCTGTGATCGTTTTCCAACGCTTGCCCTGCGTGATGCGATTATCCAGCCCCGAACCCGCTGCCCCGATGAACAGCGCATGCGTCACCAACTGGCTGCGCACGCCCACCGTTTGCAGCTTGGCCCCCTCCGCCAGATAGTTGTCCAATTCACGCTTGTCCAGACTGCCCAGTACCCGAAAACTTTCCATAAACTCATTGGGTACCTTGACCGTTTTTATATCCGCAGCCGCCAGTTTTTCCCCTGGTTCCAGCGAACGTTCCAGCATGAACACTTCAAACGTCTGTCGTTTGACTTCCGACCTCACCCGACTGATGTACACATTCACGCACACCACCGCAAAAATCGCCACCCCCAGTGCCGCCAACACTAATTTGGTTCCACCCATTGGCCCGCTTGCTGTCATTTTATCAGCCATGCAGTCAAACCTCGCTTTCAATCACCCGTCTGGGTCGCGTGTTCATTGGTTTAGCTTCGCATGAGTTCTACCACATCGCAAACTCATGGCTCTGAAGGTGAACTGACGCCCAGGGCTTTATAACGTCGCGTGCTTCATGACGCTGTTGGCTTTATGACGCCGAGGGCTTTAGCCCCGGTTCTGCTCATTGGAATACAGTCATCCAACTCTGGCGATCACCGCATCAATCGATGGCATCATGTGAATGTTTCACTGCGGTGGGGTATAAACCGTCGGCCCAACATACACCGGTTTACCCCGATACACCTGCCTGATCGACTCCGCCAGCACATTGCCCTCCGCTGCGAAGTTGGCCAGCGGCTGGTCCACCGCTTCAAAAAACGCCTCCTGTGCCGGGGGATTGAGCAACCACGGCCCGCTGCCTGCATGCACCCATTTTTCGCCCGCGGTACCCAATTCCCAGCTGTTGACAAACCGCCAGTTGTGACCGATGCGCCGATGCTGCTGAGTGATTGCACCGTTGAACCGTTGCCACAGGGGCAGGTCATCGCTGTGGGTGGAAGCAAAACTCGCGGTACGCCCCCGGTCAAAATGTTCACGCATTTTTGTCGCCAGCAAATTCGCATCCGCATCCGACAACGCCGATACAAGGTTGTCGATGGCCGTGCTCGGAAATGCGCTGGTCACATGTCCTTCCAATCGGGCAGCACCACCGCCAAAAAAAAGCGAGTTTAATTGGGGGTGTTTGCGTGGTGCGTCTGACTGCGCTGCCGGCATACCCTCGGCTGTCGCCTGTCGCCATGCTTCGTAGCGCACCAAAGCCTGCCCATGTTGCGCCCGTACCGAATCCTTGCTGACGTAAAAAATCACCAGCAGCAAAAACAGCAGAAACGGTATCACCAACATCGTTTCAAACATCGCCGAGCCGAGGCGCGACATCGTGATCTGTTGATTGACTATTTCATTAACACTGGTGGGGCAGGCGTCCCGCCTGTCAATGAGCCGAAGGCTCATATCCCTTTGTCCAAAGCTCCGCCGCCGATTCGCGCGCGTCAGGTTCCGCCTGTCAATGAGCCGAAGGCTCATATCACCGGTTATCCAAACATGGGCTGTCGCCCATTCGACAGGCGGGACGCCTGCCCTACCCGATTGACAGGCGGGACGCCTGCCCCACCCATTCATTAAGTCATGAAACAGTTCCATTGCAACGCAACTTGTCGTATCTGGTTTATTGTCATGAATGCTCATCGTCCACCTCAATGCGTCGCCATCACGGGTTCCAACTTTTCCGCCGCCCGCAATTGCTGATTCACCCGGTCCAGTTCCTCCGTGCTGATGGTCACCGGCAACCGCCCGCCCTGATTGGCCTGCGACAAACGATCCGCCCAGCCCGACATGTCGCGCACCAGTTCCAACCGGGTGTTCCACATCTGCGTCCAAAGGTCCCACGAGTGATCGTTGAAAATCGTCACCTGGGCTGCGGCCACGGCTGGTGGTGCATTGTTCAAACTAAACCGCCCCGGCCACCAGGCCGACTCCCCTCGTCGCCATGCCAACCCCAACATGGTCAATCGACTTTTTCGCACACCCTCGCCCGCCTTGTCCGGCGGCATCTGTGCATGCTCAAAATCCACCGGTGCCGCCAGCTTTTCATTGATGTCCTGCGCCAGCGGATTGGGGTTACGCACATCAATCAATGTGCCGACGTTGATGCCCGCGAACATGAAATCGTCAATGCAATACACCGTCTGTGGCTCATATCCCAGCTCCACATTCGGTGAGTTTTGCTGTGCCACCCACACCTGCAAACTGATGCTTGCCGTCGAGCCGTCGGGGTTCACCCAGGTGATGATCGGCCGCTGCGGGTCATAGGTAATGGTGTACGTGATGCCGTTGAAGGTGAAACTGATCTGTCGTGATTCATCATTGAGGCGATGTTCATTCCCGTTGATCGTCAGCACAAAAGCCGGGTTGATGCCGATGATTGTGTCGAAATTGGCCTGATACTCCCACTGATCCCGCCAGATGTATGAACTAACCATCGGCAAGTTCCACTCGCGTGGGTCCAGCCAACCCGCCCGATACACGATCCGTGCAAACGGATTACGCATCGATGGGTTGTCACGATTCACATATCGCCAGGTCCCCTCTGTCAAAAATCGGCTGTCGCTCACGGGGTATTTGCTGCTGATTTCCACCGCCACATATTGCGTTTCCAGAATCTGCAGTCGAGTCGTCGGGTTGTCCGCATATCCCAGGGCCGTGTTGTAGTTGGTGATCCATTGCGGATCGACCACCTGCCTCGGCGGCGTCGGAATCAAAATGCTCATGCCAAAGTTGTTGCCATTGACCCCGCGCCCCAAACCTTCCATCACGATGTTGCCCTGCCCATCCAGCACATCGTAAACCCAGTTCACCGTGCCCCTGGGCTGAAGGTAGGTGATCTGCGTGAAACCGTTACGCAAATCACGTACCCGTAACGTGCAGTCATCACTGGTCGTGTTGGTGCCGTCTTCCAGAAAAAATTCATACGCTGGCGGATCACTACGCTTCATATTGACGCCATCAAAGAAAAAGTGGTAATCCTTGATGATCGGTATTTCCCAGTTCGGGTCGTTGGCCGCCTTTTTCGAAGCGTTGGCGTAACCGCGAATCCGCAAGCCGGTATGTGTCAACGGCCCCGGCCAAAGGTAGCTCAATTTCAGATAGGCTAATTCACTCAAGCGATGATCGTAGCGGTCCAACAATCGGGCATCGTCTTCATCTTGCCGTACTGCTTGCCGCAAGGCCCATTCCATCACGCCATACAACTCGTAATGGGTTGGTGGTGTATATCCGGTTTGAATGAACTGTCCGCCGCCGCTGCCGCCGGCTGATCCGCTGATTGGTGTGTTGCCTTGTCCGCCGCTGGATGTCTGACTGGTGGTGGGTACCCAGTAACCTGTTGCTCCACCGCCCAGTATCCGTCGCCAGCCGAAAATCGTATCCCAAGGCCCGCGCTGCGTCACCGGGTCATCCACCTGTCCCAAACCATCAGGCACGGGTTGCGGGTTGTAAAGTCGTTGATCACTGCCGGGCAACAACCCATATTTTACCGGCCGTTCGTAATCATCAAAGTGGCCACGTTTCCAGGGTACCTCCGGCACCACCGGTAGCAGCAACCCATTGGTACTGTCACCACTGGCCGGATTGGCACGGGCTGCCATCGTCGCATTGACCACCGCCTGATCGCCCAACTGGTTCATGGTTTCCAGATTGAGCTTGTCCATCGCCGCGATCGCCACCCAAAATTTACCCTGCTGTCCCCCCGGCCCGTAATAGTGCGTCAACTCTCGCACATCAAAACCCGAGTGATTGAAAAACTCATCCAATGGTTCCAGGCCCGCTTGTTGATCAAACACATATTTGTCCACTTCGACGGTCAATCGTTCCAACCCATCGCGGACCCATGAACCATTGACCCCTCGGCTCAACTGGTTGTGCAATGCTTCCGACAGCCAGTGATGTTCCTTCCGCGACAACTGCACCGCCAGTGGCACACTGTCCACCACCTGCACCGCTGCGATCAATTGCGCCATCGACGTGTTATTGAGTGCCACC
This sequence comes from uncultured Phycisphaeraceae bacterium, assembly GCA_964427135.1. Taxonomy (GTDB): domain Bacteria; phylum Planctomycetota; class Phycisphaerae; order Phycisphaerales; family Phycisphaeraceae; genus JAJXSS01. The sequence goes on along the minus strand of CAYRTH010000050.1, from coordinate 7,271 downwards.
GTGTTGAACGAGCGCGCCACCCACCCCGCCCCAGCCGCAGCACTGCTGTCAGCCGCGTTCTGCAATGTCGATCGTGCCTGCGCGTTCCACCCCACATTCATCACGTACAACAGCAACCCCACCAGCAGCATCAGGCACAACAGCGTCATCGCCATTACCACCCCGGGCCGATGTGTGTGATTTCTTTTCATGGTTCACCCATGGGGTTCATCAATCGACGGACGATTGGCTTGCAATGGTGATCAATCCGTTCCTTTACTTGGCGTCTTCATATCTTGGCGTCTTGGCGTTATTGCCTTGAATGCTTTTGATTTTTTGATTCCTTCGTGTCCTTCGTGTCTTCGTGGTTCATTCCGATTGATTGTATGGTGGGTCCGTTCGTCGACTCGCTTGACCCACCCTACGAAACAAAATTCGACATTCGAAATTTTCACTTTTTCATTGCTTCACTTACATCCGCCAGTAACTTGTCCACCTCATCGGTCACGCGAATGTTGCGTGCCGCAAGCAGCGCACTGTTTGCCGCCTGCCAGTTGCGCACCGATATTTCACGCCTGGCCTGAGCCAGCCAGCTTTCATATTCCACTTCATCCAGCCGTTGTTTAACCTCCGGCGTATCCCGCACCTCACGCGCTTTGCGATACTCCCGCATCGCATCCCCAAACCGACTCTCTTTCCGCAGCGCATCCCCGCGTTGCACCGCTGTCTGATACTCCTGCAACCGCACCAGCCGATCCACCTGCACCGTCGCCAGGGGGTGCTCACCATCCGCCTGAATCACTTCCGTGAGCATCGTCCTTGCCTTGGCCAATTCACCATCATCGATCAATGCCCTTGCCTGTTCCGCTTTTTGGTTTAACCGGGCGATTTTGAGTTTGGCAGCCGCATCGACATTGGGGCCGATCTCCAGTGCCTTTTCATAATGACGGATCGCAGCGTCCCAGTTGTTCTGCGCTGCCGCGTCCTCCGCCGCTTTAAGCAAACTATCCTGTTGCCCGACCGTGGTAATGCGTGCCAATGCCTCACTGGCCGGTTTGTTTTCCGAAAGTCCGGTTGCTTCCAGGTAGGCCGCCCTGGCCGCGCCGACATCGCCATCCTGTTCCAGTTTGCGTCCCCGTTCATACGCCGACCGGCTTAGCACCGTGTTCAGCCGCGCCCGCAAGGCCGCATCATCCCGCCGCAGTTGCAACGCCCGCCTGGCCGCCCTCGCCGCCACAGGCCAATCACCGCTGCTTTCTGCCACCGTCAGTTCATTGAGCACCTTTTCCAGTTCAATTTCCCTTCGCAACTGAGCCGACAACTGTTGCAGTTCACGATGGGGGTATCGTTTCAGGGATGTATCCAAAAACGCCAGTGCCTCATCACGCTGACCCACCTCTGCCAATTCCCTGGCACGGGTGATGATGTTGGTGATCTGGGTCTGTCGTTCCTGCCCTTCGATCCGTGCCCCCAGTTCCGCGAGTTTGCCGCTTTCCTCCGGCGTCAGACTCTGCCCACTGACGCGCAATGTCCGCTGCAATCGTTCCCGTGCATCGGTGAACTGTTCCTTGGCGATGAACGATTCAATTTCGCTGACGATGTTGATCACACTCAGCCGGGTCCGTGATTCATTGATCCGCTTTTTAAGCAGGTCCCGGTCCAACCCCGCAAAACTTTCCGCCACCAGTCCGATTCGCTCCGCTTCAAGGTACTTATTCTCCGCCGCTGCAAACTGCCCATCGGCATACAACAACTCGCCCTCGGCCATGAGCGCATGCGCACGACTGAAATTCGACAATCGCTTGTCGTTCTGCCACTGCTTGGCAATCGTTTCAAACATCGGCAGTGCCTGCCTGAAGTTGCCCTGCTTGTACTGATCCAATGCCGCTGCATATTCCTTTTGGGCCGCTTCCCGTGCCGTTTTAGCTTGCTGTGCACTGGTGAAGGCACTGTAACCCCATATTGCCAAACCAAGCATCACCACCGCTGCGATCGCCGCACCGATCATCACGGGTTTGCGATTGGCTTTGGGGATCGCAGCCGTGGGGTCTGTGCTGGCTTCACTTGCCACAACCTGATTGTTCGATGTCGAGGCTGTTGAAGTATGGTTGCTTTGCTGCCCCAGGTTAGCCGAACCATCCCCTCCTTGGGTTTGAAAATGTCGGCGAATCGCTTCCAACAACTCATTGGCTGTGCCGATGCGTTTGCTTGCATCCTTTTCCATCAATCGAGCCACCAGTTCGCTCATCGTCACCGGTACCTGCGGGTTCACTTCCGAAAGCGGCTCTGCGGTCGTCCGCAGGTTCGTGTGCCACTTCATCCAGCGTAATGCCTGATTGCGCTGATCCCGCACCACAGTCTTGAACACCTCGTTGAATTTGTCCCGCCCGACGAGCATTTCATAGGCCATCATTCCCAACGCATACATATCACTGCGTGCATCAGCCTTGGTCTGGCTGAAACATTCCGGGGCCATGTAACGCACCGTGCCCAGCTCCGGCGTCGTTGGGTCATCCATCAATGTTGCCAGCCCAAAGTCACACACCTTCACCCCGCCGACTTTGGGTAACAACACATTGGCCGGCTTCAAATCCCGATGTACCACGCCCTGTTCATGCAACACCGCCAAGGCCTGTGCCACCGAACCGACGATCACCAGCGCGGTTTTGCTGTCCATCGGTTCTGATCGTTTGTTCAAATAGGTTTCCAGTGACTGACCCTCGACATATTCCATCAGCAGAAACAACCCCCGCGGGTCTTCCACCAGGTCGATCACCTTCACCAGGTTTTTATGCAACCCCGACACCCGCTTTTGCAGTTCCGCTTCCTGACGGAACCGTTCCCGCAGGGCTTCAACGTTGTCTGCACTTTTGAGGTCCACCGTCAGTTGTTTGACAGCGATCGGTCGATCCAATAACCGGTCCACCGCCTTCCACACCCGTGACATCCCGCCGACGCCCAGCACGCCGACAATTTCGTACTTGTCCACCTTGTCGCCGGGTTGCAGGTTCGCGTCCGTGATGTTGCTGGGCGTTGAGTTCATAATGCTCCGAAGCGGGTTGGGTTGATTAGGTTTAAACACCGCGTTGAACCAGACTATATCACCGCGGGTTTCCACCCGCGGCTAGACGGAACTAACACAATTCTTCTCTGCATACCCGTGGGTGGTAACCCGCGTTGATCGCCCGCTTTGCCTTGATTTTGTCTTCAACCTCAGCCATGATCCAGCATCCTTTGTCCATCATTGACTCGGCGTCTTCGTGGCTCACTATCCTTACGGCAAACGCTGCAAAATCGGCTCCTCCGGCAGTTCCGTCGGATCGCCTTCGTTGATCAGTGTGTATTGGGCAACCACAATCGCAAATCGTCCGCTTTCATGGCTGCCATCGGCGAAAAACGCCCGCACATACGGCACCGCCAAATCCAGTTCATGCTGCAAGCGCACCGTCATCGGTTCGCGCGGGGCAAACGTATGTGATTCACCATCGCTCAGCGCCACAAAGCTCACCGTACCATCGCCGTTGATGCGTGTCGTTCCCACACTGATAAATGTATGGTTGAAGGCATAGCGCACCCGGTCTTTTAACGGCTCAGCAACCCAAGGCTCAGCCGCCCGATTCAAACTCGCAAAATAATCCCGCAACCCTTGCAGGTACGCCTCCGTATTCACCGAACCGCCCGTCGCCCGCCCACTGATCGGTACACACGCCAGGGCACCAGCCCGGTGAATCATGTCATACTTTGCATCACTCTCAGCGGCGGTGATCACATTGGCTGCCGATCCGCTCCGCGCGCTGTGGTCCTGTGGTATCTGCGTCACCGCGGTGCGCGTCGCGGCATAGCCTGCGTAATGCACCTGCACGTTGCCCGCTGAAATCAGCGTCACCTGTGCCAACAGCAACATCATGAAAAGTAAAAACGGCAGCACCAGCGCAAATTCCATCATCGCTGTGCCATCGTCATTGCCCAATAATTTTTTCAAGTTGCGCCGCTGGGGGGCCAGTCGCGTGAGTGACCCCAATGTCATCACCAACAACAACGCAAGCACGAATATCCAAATCAAATGACGCACCGATACTTCGCTGGTCAATGCCTGCCACAACCAGGCTGCTTCATGGGTCGAAATGATTGTCGCAACAATCCGCATGCAACCAGTCCTTGATCAAGGGGGCACAAGGTGTCATGCTCATCATATACGCAGCATTTACGTCATGATCAAAACAACATACCAATCATCGCTTGCGGTTTCATCGATTTTCATCAACCAAAGTATTCCGACCAGGGCATGCGCAGCTGCAGCAGGTGTTCCGCTCCCGCAATCAATCCGCCAATCGCAAACGCCAGGGCATAGGGCAACCTTGGGCTGTCGGTGGGCATGTCATGTTTCACGCCCGCCCGCACCGTCACCACGGCTATCCATAATCGCTGCATGGTCTGCTTCACCAATCCGCGTTGAACCATCACAAAAATCGCCATGAACAGGCCGATGATGAACCCGTACAACGCCGTGCCCAGTACGCATTCCCATTTAGCGCTGATGGCGCCCACGGCTGCCATGAGTTTCACATCTCCGCCGCCGACCGCACCGATCATGAAACAAAAGGCAAAGGGCAAGGCCGCCGCCATGAACGCTGTCAATGAAGCGGTGGCTCCGTCCCACAACCCGTTCCATCCGCCACGGGTTGCACCAAAACCCATGGCCATGAGCAAACCCAGCAGCATCGCCGGGTACACCAGCACATTGGGTATTCGTCCGGTGCGCACATCAATCACCGCGGCTGCACACAGCACCGCTCCCAACACCGCAAAGGTTGTTAAAGCCTGTGTCTGCATCCGCGTTCCATTTGATGAACCAACACCGAATGCCAACGAGTGACGATGAAAACAGCCAACGATAAAAACACTCGGCCACAACTCTGTCCCCTCTCCCTCCGGTAGAGGGTTAGGGTGAGGGCGTATCATCACTTGGCCACTTCCGTTAGTGGGTCCGCTCGAAGACTTGCTTGACCCACCCTACGCCGCTGGCCACTTCCATCCTTACGGAATGTCGGGGGTGGTCTGATCGGTCACATCGCCCTTGCCGGTCATATTGCTCCATGCTTCTTCGACCAGGGTGGTGATTTTTCCGCGGAAGAAAATCAACACGCCCAAAAGCGGAATCACAATTGCTGCCAGAATCAAAATCTTTTCCAGGCCCTCAGCACCTTGCTCATTGCGATGCAGTCGTTTCAGAAAGTTCATCGTCGATTTCATCATTAGCTCCTTGTACAAATGGAACGCATCACCCAGTTCGTTGGTTCGTCGAAAACGACCCTGTTATTCAGGGCCAAGGTAAATTCGTCAATGTCAACGTCATCTTGCTGTATTGGCCCAGCAACCGCACCACCACAAAACTGATCGTCGCCGCAGGGATGCCGATGGCCATGAGCAGCATCGCCCATTCCAATGTCGTCGCTCCGCGCTGGTGTCTGTGCCATTGATACGCACGTAACATCACTTTCTGTGTGAGCGAACGTCGTTTAGGACGGCAAACATTTCTACCCCCTCTCCCCTCGGGAGAGGGCGGGGTGAGGGCGGAAGAGCGAGTGTTGACCTCGAATTTGTAATTCATTGTCCTTCCGCCCTCACCCGGCCTCGACGACTCGGCCACCCTCTCCCAAGGGGAGAGGGAGTCTTGACTCTCTAACCAAACATCGCCTTCACCGACTCGGGCACTTTTTCCATTTCTTCCTGCCGCAGGGTTCCCGCCATGGCACAACGTACACCGGTCCAAACCAATTGCATTCTTTTCCCCGGGGTTTTTTCCTCGCCCACACTTTGCAGTGTAAACAGGTCCTGCAAACGATATTTTCCATCATCGCCAAGGGTGTGAACTTCGGTAATCTGGGTAACCTTTCGATACCCTCCAATATGTCGGCTCATCTGCACCACGATGTCGATGGCCGAGGCGATTTGTGCCCGCAGGGCGTGCAACGGTAACTCCACCTGACTCATCAGGGCCATGGTCTCCAATCGGTTGAGGGCATCATGCGGGTTGTTGGCATGAAGCGTGCCCATCGATCCCCCGTGGCCGCTGGTCATGGCCTGAATCATATCCAGCGCCTCGCCGCCGCGCACTTCCCCGATCACGATGCGATCCGGTCGCAAACGCAAACTCGAGCGAAACAACTCACGTATGCCGATGGCTCCGCGACCGTAACGATCCGCCTGGCGACATTCCAATGAAATCACATGGTCCTGCTGCAATTGCAATTCCGTGCTGTCCTCGATCACCACCACGCGCTCGCCGCTGGGGATGTAAGCCGACAAGGCATTGAGCAAGGAGGTTTTGCCGGAACTGGTGCCGCCGGTGACCAGCACGTTGCGTTCATTGCGTACCACGGTGCGCAGAAACGAAGCCGCCTGTTCGGTGAGTGTGCCCAGTTCGATCAGCCAATCCATATCGAGCATCTGACGATTGAATTTACGAATCGTCATCACCGTGCCATGGCGACTGCAAGGTTCACGCGCCACATGGACGCGCGATCCATCGGGCAGCCTTGAGTCCAGCAGCATTTGGTTTTCAGTGAGGGTCTTGCCGGTGAACTGCAAAATGTTGTTGACCGCTGCGTCGTAGGCTTCCTGATCGGGGAAACGGGCAGCGGTTTTGGTGATTTTGCCATCGCGTTCGATGTAAATTTCATCCCAGCGGTTGACCATGACTTCCGAGACAGCCGTGTCGTTGAGGTATTCCTGCAAACACGCCAGGTAATGCCGGATGGTGGCATCAAACAGGCTGTGCATCTGGGCCGAGGCCGAGGGTGTCGTCTGGGGTTGGGGCGGGGCGGGCTGTGTCGATATGGGTGTCATGCAGCTGAGTATCCAATATGAAGGCAATACTTCGAAATATCGACCGTTCCATCCTCGCGTCAGCAACAGTTTAACCTGTCAGCGATGAATTGGAACTTTTTTCAAACTGAAGTTGTTTCGATTGGCCTTTACCAAAGACGACGGCCAAGGGTTAATGATCGGTATGTTTGCACCGCAGAGAACGCAGAGAGCGCAGAGAAGTAAGGTACGCGGTGCTTGGAACGGGTGGAGAGGTCAAACCACATCATTTTTCGATCTGCCCAGCCCCGATCCACTAGCCACTTTGCATTCTCAGCGATCTCTGCGTTCTCTGCGGTGAAATTCCGTCTGCTTCGTGACTTCGCGGCCAGTTATTTTTTGGACGCCTTGGTGTCATTCGCCGGGCGCGATATTTGATGCGATAGGTAACTCAGCGGCATGGGGTTAATGTGTTTACCCACCCC
>CAYRTH010000049.1:0-20838 GCA_964427135.1 uncultured Phycisphaeraceae bacterium | reverse complement strand
CCCTCTCCCCCCGGGAGAGGGTCGGGGTGAGGGCGTGGCGGCTGGTATCTTTTCACTTGACCACTTTGCCACCTTCTCGCTTTCACAGGCATGTTTCATGTAGCAACCTAGTGAACCACCCAAGGAACAACCTCCGTGCGTGCCATAGCCGTCGTTGACAAGCAGCCCAAGTTCATCACCACTCACCCTGAACCGACGCCCGGGGCGGGAGAGGCGATCATTCGACCTCGGCGGATGGGCGTTTGCACCACCGACTTGGAGTTGTGCAAGGGCTACATGGATTTCACCGGCGTGCTCGGCCACGAATTCGTCGGCATGGTCGAAAAGGTCGGCTCCAAACAGGATCAAAAATGGGTCGGCAAGCGCGTCGTGGGTACGATCAACTGTGTGTGCGGCAAGTGTGATATGTGCAAAGCCGGACTGCGTGAACACTGCCGAAAACGCACGGTGCTGGGTATCGCCGGTCGTGATGGCTGCTTTGCGGATTGGTTCATGCTACCGGTGCATAATTTGCTGGAAGTGCCCTCGACGGTGGACGATGATCAGGCGGTGTTCACCGAACCATTGGCTGCCGCTTATCAAATACTGCGTCAGCTCACCATCGAAGGTCGGCCGTTTGTCACCGTGCTGGGCGATGGTCGATTGGGTTTGCTCTGTGCCCAGGTGATGAGTCAGCTCAATGCGACGGTGCGTGTGGTGGGCAAACACTCGGCTAAGCTGGCGCTGTGCGAAAAATGGGGCGTCAAACATCGATTACTGTCGGAGGTTGGTTTGCGGGCGGACCAGGACATTGTCGTTGATTGCACCGGCCGGGCGGAGGGGTTGGAAGTTGCCCTGAAAATGGTGCGACCGCGGGGCAAAATCGTCATGAAAACGACCGTCGCGCAGCGCCCTGACAATCCGGTGATGAATATGTCGCCCTTGGTGATCAACGAAATTCAACTCATCGGCAGCCGCTGCGGCCCGTTCCCCGAAGCCCTCAACGCGCTGGCGACCGGCAAGGTTGATGTCATCAGTCTGATCAGCCGGCGCATGAAACTGGCCGATGGGGTTGAAGCCCTGCGCACGGCTGCACGGAAGGATGTGGTGAAAGTGTTGCTTGAGCCGTGATGGGGTGGTTGAGTGATATGGCATGTGGTGAAGTTGTGAAATGGTGAAGTGGTGATGTAGTGAAATGATGATGTTTGAATCATTCACGCCTGAACTTGCGAGTCAGCGAGCCAGTTCAGGATGGTTCCTCCAGTGACATACAGGGCAGAGGCAAAGGGTCGGGTGCCTGTGGGCAGACGCTTTGGTCTGACCACAGGCAATTTCTGTGGCACCAGAGGTGCCACAGACACCCTATCAATGACCCTGTTACCGACGCAAAGCACCGGGGACCGCGCTAAACACATACGATCACTGCATGGGATACCCGAGCCCTCGGCCTGTCGGCCTCGTTCTCGGCTTGTTGTTTTCTCATTTCGAAATCCGAAATCCGAAATTCGAAATCATCCCACATTGGTTACAATAGTCGTCGATCAACTTCACTCCCGGTGGGGTGCCAGAGTGGTCGAATGGACCGGTCTTGAAAACCGGCGTGGCCTTCGGGTCACCGTGGGTTCGAATCCCACCCCCACCGCTTGACCAATGCAAAGCGTTATCGCTCCACTCATCAATACCCGGCCACTCGACCACTTTCGGTTGCAAACTTGACCCCCATGCACGATGACACCTACGATGCGCTTCACCGACCGGTGATGTGTACGACAACGTATTTACCACTCAGCTTCGCACAAGGAGTTTTACCATGGCTTTTACGCTTCCCCCATTACCCTACGATTTTGCAGCCCTGGAACCGGTCATCGACACCATGACGATGCAGATTCATCATGGCAAACATCACAACGCTTATGTCACCAACCTCAACAAAGCGCTGGAAGGCAAACCGGAATTGGAAGCCAAAAGCCTGGAAGCGATCATCGGCGATCTGTCTGCAATACCCGATGCGATTCGACCAGCAGTACGCAACAACGGAGGCGGTCACTGGAACCACACCTTCTTCTGGTCACTGCTGGCCCCCAAAGGCAATGGTGGCGAACCGACCGGTGCGCTCAAGGCTGCCATCGAAGCCGAGTGTGGCGGGTTGGCCAAGTTCAAGGAAGCCTTCGCCGATGCCGCGACCAAACGCTTCGGCTCCGGCTGGGCGTGGCTGTGCGTCAAGGGCGATGGCAAACTCTGCGTCTGTTCAACCCCCAATCAGGACAACCCGCTGATGAAGGGCATCGCGGAATGCCCTGGTACGCCGATACTGGGGTTGGACGTTTGGGAACACGCCTATTACCTGAAATATCAGAACCGCCGACCTGACTACATCACAGCTTTCTGGGACATCGTCAACTGGGCCAAGGTGAGTGAACTTTACACCAAGGCCAGGGGTTGAAAATCAACCCGGTTGTCGGCGATCTTTGTAAGGTGACTGGGCAATGATATTTGCCATGGGCTCATGGACAAGCCGTGACCCAGCGTGGCTGATTCCCCAAACATCCTCAATTTGGGTTTGAGGCGGCTGCTGTTGGTCATCGTTAGCGCCGCGACTTGTCACGTCTGGAATAGGCGTCTGCCCATGACAATTAAACGATTTGAACCTTCGGTTCATTGACAGGTCAGACGCCTGTCCCGCCAGAGTGGTTGTGATATGGTTTCTGACACTCATCGCGGATTCATGATTGCGGTAAACTTCATTTCATGTCCAACCGTTATGCCTCAAGCTGGCTTTCCTTTCTGGCGGCTACGGTGTTGTCCCTGACCATGATTCAAGTGCTGGTGGCGATGATGCCCGAGTTGCACTGGGACGTCAGCCCACTTTGGGAACCCGAAGCTGTGCCTGCGGTCGCACTGGGGCCAAGCGGTGTTGCCTGGCTGACGGTGTTGAGCATGATCGTGTTGACGACGACCCTTGCGGTATGCCGCGTCATTCACATAGCCTGGCAGTGGCCCGCGTTGGTGCTTGGTGGCATCGGCTGCATCACAGCCGGTTGGCATCTGTTGACCGGTGATGGCACGGATGCCTTTCGCTGCAACGCATGGATCGGCGCCATCGCGCTGGGTTTGGCAGCCTGTCACCTGTCACAGCATGAGGCACCCCGGCGTATTTTGTCTGCGGGGTTGATTGCGTTGGTGCTGCCGTTGTTATTGGGGGCTGTTTACAGTGTGTATGTCGATCACCCGGCCACGGTTCGTTTTTTTTTGGAACGTGAAGCCCAAGCCGTGACGCAGCGCGGCTGGGAATGGAACAGCCCGCAACATCTGATTTACAAACGTCGCCTCATGCAGGCCGAGGCCGGCGGGTCGTTCGGTTTTGCCAATACGTTTGGCTCGATGATGACCGCACTGACACTGCTGGCCGGGGGGGTGGCACTGGCTCACCTGCGTCAAGTGCCGCGCAAACGAGCCGGGGTGACGTTGCTGCTCACCCTGGTGGGTTTGGTCGCATTGATGCTCAGCGGCGCTCGTGGCGCGATACTCACGTTGCTGCTCGTCGGTGCGTTGTTGTTACTGATGAGTTGGCGAGCGCTGCGACCGCGCTGGTTGATGGTGTTATCGATGTTGCTGTTGTTGTTACCGGTGGGGGTGGTGATGATGCGTTTGTCGGTCGGGCCGCCGGGGGATGTTGAAGGCGAACGCAGCCTGCTTTTTCGCGGGTTTTACTGGCAGGGGGCCGCCAACCTAGTCATGCACGAACCGATGGCGCAAACCCTTTTGGGCACCGGTCCATCAGGTTTCAAAGACCTGCACGCCCGTTACAAACACCCCCTGAACCCTGAGGACGTGGCCAGCACCCACAATGTTTTCATCGATTGGCTGGTCATGCTCGGTGTGGGCGGTTTGGCCTGGTCGATGTTGCTTTTGCATTGGCTGGTGCGAGCTTGCAGCAATACCGTCACGCATAACCATCATGCAGCGTCAGCAGAACATGGGTGCTCGAAAAATCCCCCTCTCCCGCCGGGAGAGTCGCAGACCCGCCGTGGTGGGGGTAGGGGTGAAGGCGTGGCTGTTTTGAGCTTTGGCATACTACATTGTTTATTTGTTCACCGTGCTTCATCCGGCCTTGTTCAAAGGGCGAGTGGTGAGTCAATAGCCCTAAATCATGAACATCAACCACTGGCCACCATCGACCCGCGCTGGCTGGGTTGGATCGCGCTGGCTGCACTACCCGCAGGGCTGACGCAGTACCTGGTGCAATCATCGACGATGTATTTGGAGCGTAGTCTGCTCTGGTTGCTGGCTCTGGGGGCGTTCATTTTCACCGCCACCTTGCTGGCGCAGGCGAGCTGGTTCACCGATCGTGGTCTGCGCTGGGGGGCTTTTGCCTCAGCACTGGCGCTCTTGGTTCACAACCAAATTGAAATGACCTTCTTTCACCCCGGCTCCGTCACCATCGCATTGGTGTTGCTGGGCGTCGCAGGTACCTCGGCATCATCACATCGTTCTGCCACACACCGAGTTGCACCCGCTACTGTTTCATCGCTTTCATCCGCTGGGTCCGCTGTCCGTCCCCCTCTCCCTCCGGGAGAGTCGCAGACCCGCCGTGGAGGGGGCAGGCGTGAGGGCGCAGCCACACCCGTATCAATCCGATTCGCAAAATTCTGTGAAACCATGATGTTATTGGTCGTATTGCTGCTGACTTTGTTGCTGGTCTTCGAAACGATTCGCACCACACGCATTCAATATCATCTTGCAACCGCGGCTGACCTTACACGACAACGTCAGCTTCCCCCAGCCGTTGACGAACTCAAACTTGCGCTGCAATTACGCCCCGACCCGCATGTCACCCGTTCCTTGGCGGAAATCACCCTTGCCACCGCCAGCAATACGCAAGCCTGGCAACAACGTGCCGCCGAGTTGCAACCGTTATTTGAGTCGGGGAAGCCGGTGTTGCGCGATCGATTGATCCTTGTGCGCATGCAGGCTCAGTTGGCGGATCATCTGTACACGCTGGCCACGACCCCGCAAGCTGCGCAGCAGGCAGCGCAACAAGCGGTCGATCATTGGCGCCGATTGCAGGCCCTCGAACCCTTCAACCCTCACACGGCTGCGACATTGGCGCAAGCCCTCGAACGCGCCGGGCAAACCGATGCTGCTCTTGAAATGTATCGCCTTGCCCTGGTACTTTCCGACCGCGCATACCTGGACCCGCTCACACAACTCAACCCCGCACAGCGACGACGCATTGAAAACCAACTCAACACCAGCCCGTAGCAGTTAATAATTTAGCCCCCGGTCAATGACCGGGGGTGAAGTGATGATGTTCATAACCACTGGTGGGGCAGGCGTCCCGCCTGTCTATGAGCCGAAGGCTCATATCCCTCCCTTATTGATCACATGGGCTGGCGCCCATTTGACAGGCGGGACGCCTGCCCTACCGATTCAACAGGTGGGGCGCCTGCCCCACTCATTCATGGAATGATGAACCGTGTCCAAAGGCATGTAAAAATAAACAACACCACGCTTACGGTTTGTCTTGCCGTTGTGGTTCACGGTAGGGCGGTGGTGCGGGGGGCATGGGGGGTTTGCCCTCTTCCAAATCCTTCAACTGTTCCGCGATGCGGTTTTCGCGTTCACCACGGGCCTGTTTGATTTGATCGCGCATTTCCGTCAGGCGTTTTTCCAATGCGTCCACTTCCGCTTCTTTGATCTTCATGCGCAAGTCAAATAATTTGCCGACTTGTTCGCGCATTTGCTGTCGAAGCCCATCTTTTTCACCGGCCTCTTTGGTTTGACGCAACTTTCGAGCCGAATCAAAGAGTTGGCGTTGCAGGCGAAACTCGTCCATGGTCAGACGAAACAATTTCGGGTTGTTCTTTTTCAGTTCGATCAATCGCTCCAGCCGGGGCCAATGGTTGGCAATCAGCCGTTGCGCCAATTCCGGGCGCTGTTCCAGCGCCTCGCTCATTCGCCTTGCCAGTTCCGGGTTTTGTTCACGCAGTATTTCCAATGCCGCATTGATCTGTTCTTGTGACAACTCACGCGGTCCCCGGCCATCGCGCCCTTCACGTTCGCCTTCCGATGGCTCCGCTCCTCGCCGGGCTTCCATCTCCCGCAACAACGGGCGACGAGGTCGCTCTTGTTTTTCCGTTGATTCAGCTTTTGCATCCGACTCGGCATTGACCGCGACGATCGCCACACCATCCTCATTCAATGACGAGGTCGCTTGTGATTGAACCTGATGTCCCCATGCACTGACGACGAGCAGGGGTGTTAGCAGCAAGGGTATGGTTTGCTGTGATTTCATTTCGGTCACTCGATCGTATCACGACGGATGGATCACAACGCGGTGGATTCGCCGACTTTTTCCAACTGCGACAGTTCGCTTTCCAGGGTCGCCTCCAGGGTCTGCCAATCCGCCCACAATCCGGCCCGGTCGGTCGTGCCTGCTGCTTGGCGCAGGTTCGCGGTGCGCTGCGGCAAAGCCTCCACCGCCTGGGTCAGGGTCGCCACGGTCGTGGGCAATTCATGGCGAATCGTCACCTGCTGACCCGCATCATGCACAATGCCCGCACCCGTGAACCCCAACCCCAAAAGCCCCGCAAAATACAACATCGCCGCAATGCGACCCACCCATGACAATTCCCGAAATACCGCAATCACCCCACGCCTGCGACCCAGCATCGGCAACGTCTGTGCCAATATTTTTGCTTCCAAATCCGCAGGCACACCCCCGGGCACCTGATCGGGTGACAACACCACATCCAGTTGCGATTCCAGTTCCGGGTCCAAACGATGGGTATCAGGTGGTACCGACTCACCACCCACCAATCGCAGCCTGGGTGTCGGGTTGTTGTCATGTTGATTCGTCATGATCGTTCTCGTCGTGCTGAACCACCCAGTTCCATTGTTAGTCAATTCGAAGTTTGTTCCATCAGCTTACGCAACTTCGCCAGTGCCCGATGTCCGCGAGCCAGTACCGTTCCCAGCGGCTGTTTGAGTGATTTGGCGATTTCCGCAAAACCCAAACCGGCTGTATGCCGGAGGTATAAAATTTCCTGATCCGTCTGACTCAACTGGTCCAGTGCCGTTTTCAACTGTTGGATTGTTTCCGCATGCAAGGCCACGTTGGCCGGGTTGTCAGCATTCGTGTCACGGGTCTGCACCACTCTGGTTTCCGCAACTGCCCATGCGCTGTTGGTCGATGCATCGGCTGTGGTCATGTCCATGCTGCGAGCCTGCCGTTTACGCCGACGCATTTCATCCCGCAACAGGTTCATGGCGATCCGAAATAACCAGGGCTCAAACCTTCCGCGTTCATCGTACCCGGCCAGGTGACCGACGACCTTGACGAACGTGGCCTGGGTGATTTCCTCGGCCAATTCACGGTCGCTGCATTGCCGAACCAGTAAACCGTACACCCGCTTGCTGTACAGCCCCACCAGTTCCCGCCACGCCTGTGCGTCGCCCCTGGCAGCCGCCGCGAGCACCTGATTAAGCCTTGTTTCCGGCACCATGCGCAGCGCAGTCGGCTAAGGGTTTCACGCATCTCACCAGTACAACGCAGCCCCGTCACTTTTATTGCAAGGCTCCGATTCAAAACCACGATCAATCACGGCGCTAACTGTTGAATACGATTCCTTCACTTGACCACTCGACCACTTGACCACTCGGCCACTTCTTTCTTCAAATCACTCCAGCCAATGGCAGCAACTCGCCCACCAACTGGTCACGATCATATTTTTTACCCAATTCAATCGGCAAAACCATGCCATGTTCGTGATCCGACGCCAAAATCAAAATCATGTTGCCTTCGATCTCGTAACCCATTTCCGCAGGCTGATGCCCCATGACAAACGCATCGACACCCCACACCTGGGCAAGGTCTTCCTCCAAATCGAAATGGTGGTTGCGTCCCCACACCAGCATGTATGCCGACCCGCCGGGTAAAAGGTCCGCCTCCGTCGGCACACGGTCCAGCACCGTCGGATCAAACTTCGCTCGCATCGATGGCGAGGGCAGACTATGCGTACACAATATGCCGTTGGGGCAGCGCACCGCCAGGTTGTAACTGAACACGAAAGTTCGAAAAGCTTGTGCCACCTTGCTCGCCTCATCGCCGAACAGGTAATCCAATCCATCGTTGAAAGCTGCCACGACCCCATGGCCTTCCTTCAAAATTTCATTGCCCAACACCTGTGCCAAATCATGATTGGCCAGCATCAGATGCACCTGTTGCGGGTATTTCACTTTCAGTGCCGCGATGCGTGCAGCCAGTCGAATCGACAGATCACAACCATTGACCAGCCGAGGCCCATGCACCAGTTCATGCAGCACCAGATGCGAATCAGCTTTGCGATGCAGTTGCGCCAGCTTGAGCAAGCGTTGAAAATTGAGCGTATGGTCATGCAAATCACCGGGCATCCAAAGCGTACCCTGTTCGGGTAAATGCACCGTCGAACCTTTGCGCATCGGCGAATTCAAATTCAACTCGGCTGCCTGGTGAAACAAATCGATCACCACTGCCGGGTCCTGTAAATTGACATCATCGCCTGGCATTGTGAATACAGCGTCTGACATGCTGCCTAGTGTATCAATGCCGCGATGTTCATAGTTGCCACCAAGTCGGCTGGTCGGTGGGGCAGGCGTCCCGCCTGTCAAACGAGCATCAACTCATCAACAAAATCATGAGGTGCTTTATGACCATGAATCGTCGTGAAATGCTCACCACACTCGGAGCCGTCGGCACGGGCTTGGTCGCTACGGAGGTCGCTCAACTTAATCAAGTCATGGGTCACCCTGCTGCACCCGGCAGCCCCAATCACACTCACGGCCCGACCGAGCCGCCGCCCGCTTCCACTATCGGCTTTGATGCCAACAAGGGTGAATATGTGTTACCCCCGTTGCCCTACGCCTACGATGCCCTCGAACCGGTCATCGACGCGCAGACCATGCAACTGCATCACACTCGGCATCACCAGGCCTATGTCACCGGCTTGAACAACGCCTTGAAAAAATTGGCCGAGGCGCGCGGCAGTAGCGATTTTGCTTTGGTCAAACACTGGTCGCGCGAGGTCAGTTTCAACGGCGGCGGCCACGCCCTGCACACCCTGTTTTGGAACAACATGCAGCCGGTCGGTCGTACCACCCAACCCAGCGTCAAACTGATGCGCCAAATCGCCCGCAATTTTGGTTCGCTCGAAGGCTTGCAAAACCATTTCAATGCCGCAGCCACGGGTGTCGAAGGCGGCGGCTGGGCCATACTGGGTTATGAACCGCTGAGCACCAACCTCATTATCATTCAGGCCGAAAAACAGCAGGACCTGACCGTCTGGGGCATGACTCCGCTGCTCGCGCTGGACGTGTGGGAACACGCTTATTATTTGAAATATCAGAACCGTCGCGCTGATTATGTGAAGGCGTGGTGGGAAGTGGTCAACTGGAACGATGTCTCCGCCCGCTGGCAAAGCGTCATTCACGATCAGACATGAAATGAGCGGGTACACAAATCAAGCCGGGAACGAGGCCGACAGGCCGAGGGCCCGGGTAACATGGGTGGCAAATCGGTGAGTCACTGACTCAGTTAGACTGCCCTTTGTTCTTCCCGATTTACCGACTCACTGTCCAACCGATTCACGATGATCCGAAAAGTCACGCAGATCACCAGCGCGCCGACGCAAAGCGTCCGCGCTAAACACAGAAAAGAAAATCACTTGACCATTCGTATCCATAAACTGTTTCCGCCCGTCTCAACATGAAACCATACCGCATGGCTGGAATCACACGCCGATTATTGTTACCCTTTGCAGGCACCTGGAGAGGTGGCCGAGCGGCTGAAGGCGCTGGTCTCGAAAACCAGTTTGGCCCATTGGGTCAACGTGAGTTCGAATCTCACCCTCTCCGTTGGATGGTATATCTTGTCTTTTCGGGTGTAGTTGGCCATTGAAGATTGCACAGCTGGCCACGAAGATTGCACGGCGGGTGGGCGCGTAAGAATCGCCGGAGCCTTGAGGCCCCGGCTTTTGAATTCGATTCAAACGGCACTTATTGGCCCGTCAAACCGTCTTCAAAGCCCGTTGATCGCATGGTCTGTTGGCCCGGTCAGGGGCCGCGAGTCAGGCTGCATGTCCGCAATGCCGGTCAATCGATGTCTGGGCCTTGATGGACTGGCGATAGATTCTTTGTGCCTGCGAGGGCGTTTGCTTGAGCATCGACCGGCTGCCCTGATCCGGCACAGCGCGCTCCAAGTCTTCGGGGTCGGCCAGGTCTTCGATGAACGGCCGGGTGGTCTTCGAGCAATTCGGATGGAACGGTGGTCCACCCCAGGGCAGGTCCGCCAGGGGTGGATACTTCGGATGATTGCCGCTGATGGAAAACACCTTGCCGACGAACTCGGTGCAAAAATTCTCGCTGTTGGAGCCGATCACCATCACCAGGTCCACACCCAACTCATGGAGCCGCTGATGCCGGGCCATGACTGACGCTTGCCGGGTCTGCGTGGTGGCAACCATCTTGGCGTACTTGCCTACATCAAACGCCATATCGTCGCCGTTCTTGTCCTTGACGATGACCTTGTTGCCGTGGACTGTTTTGAGCGCTTCGGGTTTGTCAGGGTCTGTAAACATCAGAGCGCCTTATTCACCTCATCGGCCACGTAATTCACCAGTTTCGGGGCCTCGGTACGCATGGCGGTTTCCAGGTACTTGACCTGCCCCTGTTTGTGGCGCAAGTCCAGTCGTTCGTGTACGGCGGCAGCGTAACTGGCGTTGAAGCCGATGGTCATGATGATTTGGTCGCCGACCAATTTGGCATCATCCGACATGCCGCTGTTCTTGAGCCAGCCGGTATCGATCGGCGCGAGCTTGGCTGCCTTGCCCCATACGTGCCAGCCGTACTTATCCACCGCCCGCACCGCTGCCGCCCGGGCGCGATTCTGACCCTCGCCGGTCATGTTGGCCACAAATTTACTGATTTCGGAAGTGCTGTTCAAACCCAATTCAAAAGCCGGGGCCTCAAGGCTCCGGCGATGATTCTGTGCCCATTCGCCGTGCAATCTTCGTGTCCATCCGTGCAAACTCCGATGTCCAACAACAATCAGACTGCGAATCGCGTTGCTGTCATAGCCAGCGTTCGCCAGCACATGCTCAGCCTTCAAACCCGTCAGCAGGCCGGGGTCTGCAAAGCATCACCACGCTCATCATGCCCAGGGACAAAACGCACGCAGGTTGGCCACCTGCGTAGCGAGTTCGATGTACCAGAGCACTGGTAGTGTTGCATTCCAGGGACTATCACAACAGCCATTGGACAGATCAGGAAGCATGCGTGGCGATAGGCACAGGCGCACCGCCGACAGGAACGCCGGGGCCAGTGGTTGCATGACCAGTGAACCTAGATCCCTCACCCTCGGACACCACGAACAGCCCCGATGCCTCGGACGCGGGCACTGTGGGCGTGGCCATCCAATCCCTCCGCCTCGGCCAGGTCGGCGATATCGTTGATCGTTCGATGTGACATGCCCTTGGGGTACCAGACTGTGCCCGATCGCTTCAAAAAAGTGTAAACCGAAACGCCGCTGGCAAAACGGGCGGTCGTGCCGGTGGGCAGACAGTGGCTTGGGCCGGCGTAGTAATCACCGGCGGCAACCGGGGTTTGATCGCCCAAAAAGAACTCGCCCCCATGCCGAATATGTGACAGCAACTTGCGCGGGTTGCGCACCGCCAGATTGACGTGCTCGGCTGCCAGGGTGTTGGCAATTTCAATGGCCTGTTTCTGATCACGGCACAAAATCGCAGCAGACTCATCTTGCAAGGCTGAGGCAATCGCTGTTTGTCGAATACGCTGAATACGTTGCAATTCGACTTGGGCCAAAATCGCATTCAATACCTTCGCGGACCAAACCAGCAAAAAGCATTTGCCCGGGTCGTGCTCGGCTTGGGCGATCAAATCAGCAGCGACATATCGCGGGTCGGCTGAATCGTCGGCCAGGGTGACGATTTCACTAGGCCCATAAAAACCATTGTCCGTGCCCAGTACACCGTTGAGCTGCGCCTTGGCCAGTTGCACAAACACATTGCCCGGTCCGGCCACCATATCAACCTTATTGACTGATTTGGTACCAAAGGCGAGTGCGGCCACGGCCTGTGCCCCGCCGATGCGATATACCCTGGTGATACCAAGCAGGCCGCAAGTACCCAGCACCAACGGCGAAACATCGCCTACCTGTTGACCAGCCTGTCGCGTCGGTGGTGGGGTGGCCACGAACAACTGTTCAGGCGGCACACCAGCTACCAGAGCAGGCACTGCGAGCATGATAAGGCTCGATGGGTACGCCGCTTTGCCACCGGGCACCAGTAAACCGGCGCTATCGACCGGGGTGAAACGCAGGCCCAGTTCCGCCCCGTCGATGGTCACCGGTTTGATCAACTTAGGCATCACGTGCTTCTGATATTCACGCACATGATCAATCGCGCGTTTGAGTGCTGCTTTCAACGTGGGCGACAACTCGCGCATGGCTTTGCGAATGTCACCCGGCTGAACTGCGATGCGACCGGCTGTGAATGCTGGGTCGGTCCATTGACGCATGTATTTCACAACCGCGTCATCACCCTGTTGTCGAACATCATCGATGATGTTGCTAACCGTGCGGGCGGCATCGCTGCTGGAACTGCTGGTGTTGCGCAGTTTGGCAAGCACCAATTCAAGTTTGGAGCGATCGCTTTTTTTGCGTAGATCAATCACCGGTAAAGTCACGCATCAACTCCTTGATATTTCATGGAGGCAGGTCGATAGCTCGCCTGGCCACTTTAAGCTACTGATTGATAGTCCATCATTATGTATCAATGACAAACAAACCGGACAATGCAATTTCAACACAGAGTTCACAGAGGACACAGAGAGAACAAATGAAAGAGATGCAAACTCTGATTGTGGTTACCGGTGTTTGATGCAAGGGCTTGGGGCAATCAAATTGTCGCATTACTTTTCTCCTGCACCGGGCTGTTGGCTCATCATTGTTCTTTATAGTTTTCTCTGTGTTCTCTGTGCCCTCTGTGTTGAATACTTTTTCATAAAAGGCCCAGCATCATCAGCGCCCCGACGATCACCGCCAGGGCGATGCGATACCAACCGAAGATTGCCAGACTGTGTTGACGAAGGTAACTGACCATCCATTTGACGGCCCCGGCTGCGGAAATCGCCGCCACGACCACCCCCAGCAGCATCACCCCCAGCGAATAAGTTTCCAGCATCAATGGGCCATGTTCGTGTGCGTCCTTGGCGGTGGCTGCCAGCAGTGTCACCACGCCCAGCAGAAAACTGAATTCGACGGCTGCGGGCACGGACAACCCTACCAGCAACCCTGCAAAAATGGTGATCAAACTGCGACTGGTCCCCGGCCACATGGCGATCGTTTGCATCAACCCGATCAACAGCGCCCCCGGTAAGGTCAGCGTTTCGATCCCCCGACTGTCAGGCAGCAACCCCTGTGACTTTCGCGGGCGCAGATACACCACCGCCAGTATCGCCAACCCACCCACCAGCCAGGCGGTCGTGATGGCGGGTAAATTGAATAATTTCGCCTTCACCGATTTTTCCAGCAACACCGCCAGCACCCCCGTCACCGCAAAGGCGACGATGATGTTCACCAGCATGGCAAAGCCGCGCGGGTTTTTACCCATCAACCCCTGCGTCATTTGTTTCAAGCGATGACGATACAACCCCAGCACCGCCAGTATCGCCCCCGATTGAATACAGATCGCATACGCATCAGCTGCAGCGCTCTGCGGGATACCCATCGCCCGCTGCGCCAACAGCAAATGACCGGTCGAACTGACCGGCAAATATTCGGTCAGACCTTCGACAATGCCCAGTATCACTGCCTGCCACCATTCCATTGCGTCGCTCCGTATGTCTGTGTCGTCGCGTTGTCGCGGGAGCTGTGTGCTTTGTGGCACCGCCGCCCCCGGCGGTGTGTATCAATGGTAATTGACCCCAGCCCAGGGCGCCCCCGGGGGGCTGGGCTACTCGGGGCATCGGAACACAGCGCCCTTCGGGACGCTGTGTGGCACCCAATCATGACGGATGAATGTCCGTAGAACCTGGTGCATGCGTTTGACCTGTGCGACAGCCGAGCTTCTTTGTGTTACAGCCGAACTTCCTTGCCTTCCTTGGCCGAAAGGTAAATGGCGTCGAGAGTTTTCTGCACCTGCATGGCCTGCTCCAGAGTGACGCAAAAATCTTCTTCCCCCAGCAGGCCTTTGATGAAATTGACGAAGCGATTGCAATGCGGGTATTTGATATCGACCTTCAGATTTGGAATATCGAAGTTGGTTTTTACTTCCGCATCGTAGCTATAGATTTCACCGGGATAGAGCGTCGCCCCCGCTTTGGTCCCAAAAACTTCGACATTGAAAGTGTCCCCCGTTTTCTGGTGAGCCGCCCATGAGACGTTGAGGTTGATCACCTGGCCTCCCTTGAGCCGAAGGAAAGCGGTGGAAAAATCATCAACGTCAAAGGGCATATTTTCACGATCAGAAAGTCCCCATCCGCCTTCGCCCAGGCCACGGTTGCCGAACTTGGTAAAGATGGCGCCGCTGACACTCTCGACGTGAAAGTTGTTGAGGGTATAGAGGGTCAGATCGAGCATGTGGACGCCGATGTCAAGGTTGCAGCCGCCGCCGGAGAGTGCCTTATTGCCAAACCAAGTACCCAGCCGGGGGATGCCGCTGCGTCGGCGCCAGAAGGCGGATGCGGCATAAACCTCGCCGAAGTAATTTTTTTCCATCAGTGCCTTGATTCGTTGCGGGCCTTCGGCAAAGCGCTGGTTCATGCCAAGCATGAACTTTTTGCCGGTTTTCGCAATCGCGTCCAGCACACGCTGGGCGTCGGCCTGGTTGAGAGCAAAGGGCTTGTCCAAAATGACGTGTTTGCCTGCTTCCAACGCTGCGACCGTCGTGGGAACGTGCAAGGCATTGGGCAGGGCAATGTAAACTGCATCAATGGAGGGGTCCTTGAGGATTGATGCCACGTCCGGGTAGATTTTGCCGACCTTGTTACGTTCCGCGTAGGCCTTGGCACGACCTTCGTGTTTGTCAGCGATGGCGATGACCTCCGCCTTTTTTGAAGCGGTGATGCCGTCAAACCCCGATTGCGAAATCATGCCCGCGCCAATGGCTCCGAATTTGAGCACGTTAACCTCACTTTCATGGATTGATAAAAAAAGGATGCAGTTTGATGCCAGCGATTCGTATGGGGCGGCATCTTATCATGAAGTGGCAGTGGGTTGGTTGGCCGACAACGACCACAATTAAGGTTCGTCGATGCTTGGGCCATGGCGATTACAATCATCGGGTTGCCTTTGGTGGACGACCGGTTATCATCTATTCATCCGGATGAACGGATGATTATTAATTTCAAGGAATCAATGATCATGCACCCATGGGTGGACATTCTCAAAAAACGGGTTCTGGTATTTGACGGGGCGATGGGCACACAGGTGCACAAGCTGCCGTTGGATGTGCAGCGTGATTACCTGGGGCGGGAAAATTGCCCGGAGGTACTCAATCTGTCGTGCCCCAGGGCGATACAAACGATTCATGAAAATTACCTGCGGGCCGGGGCGGACGTGGTGGAAACCAACACCTTCGGCGGAAGCAAGCTGGTGCTGGTCGAGTTTGACCTGATGGATCGTTGCCGAGAGATCAATCGCACTGCGGCAGAGATTGCCCGTCGTGCTTGTGAAGCGGTGGAAGCCGAACAACCGGGGCGCAAGTGTTTCGTGGCCGGGTCGCTGGGGCCTGGCACGAAACTGGTGACACTGGGCAACACGACGTGGGACATCATGCTCGATTCATATACCGAGCAGGTGCGCGGGTTGCTCGATGGCGGGGTTGATGCGCTGCTCATCGAAACGGCGCAGGACATTTTGCAGGTCAAATGCGCCATCAACGCTTGTGTCGATGCCCTGGCGGAACGTGGTTTGAAACCGTTGTTGCCCGATGGTCGGGGTGATGTGCCGATCATGGCCCAGGTGACCATCGAAACCACCGGCACGATGCTGCTGGGTACGGAAATCAACGCGGCGGCGGTGGTATTGGAACCATTTCCGATTTTTTCACTGGGTTTGAACTGCGCCACCGGGCCGACCGAAATGACCGAGCGTGTGCATTGGCTGGGGCGGCACTGGCCCAGGCATATCAGTGTGCAACCCAATGCCGGTTTACCCGTGCTGGTGGAGGGGCGAACCGAATACCCCCTTGGCCCCGAGCCTTTCGCGCAGGCGCTGGCCAGGTTCATCGACGATCATGGCATCAGCATCGTCGGCGGATGTTGCGGTACAACCCCCGAACATTTGAGCGCCCTGGTCAAACTGATTGCCGGCAAACCTGCGCCACGGTTGGAAAAAGTGGCCTGGCGACCGGGTTGTTCGTCGCTGTATGAACCGGTGGATTACCGACAGGACAACTCGACCCTCAACGTCGGCGAACGCACCAATGCCTCGGGTTCACGTGCTTTCAAAAAGACACTGGAATCGGAAGATTGGGACGCGATGGTGAGTCTGGCTCGTGAACAGGGGCGCGAGGGTTCGCATCTGATCGATGTGAACGTCGATTATGCGGGGCGCGACAACCCCAAAGACATGCGCGAGATTGTGACACGGTTTGTGCGTCAGGTGAATCTGCCGATGATGTTGGACTCGACGCAGCCGGGCACGTTGGAAGCGGGCTTGAAATGTGCCGGGGGCAAGTGCATTTTGAACTCGGCGAACCTGGAAGACGGCGAAGAAAAGTTTGCCAGAATGATCGGTCTGGCCAAACGATACGGGGCAGCGGTGGTGCTGGGGTGCATTGATGAAGACCCGCTGGAAGCCATGGCCCGCACCGCGCAACGAAAAATCGACATCGCACGTCGGATGCACACGCTGGCCACGCAAACCTACGGCCTTGATGAACGTGATATTTTTTACGACCCGCTGGTGCTGCCCATCAGCACGGGCATGGACAAGGATCGACGCAGCGCGCTGGAAACCATCGAAGGCACCAGGCTGATCGCACAGACGTTTCCAAATTGTCAGATCACCTGCGGACTGTCCAACGTCAGTTTTGGTTTGAAGCCCGCAGCCCGTGTGGTGCTCAACAGTGTGTTTTTGCATGAATTGATGAACGCGGGATTGACCAGCGCGATTCTGCATGTTTCCAAAATATTGCCCAAAACCAAAATCGACGATGCCCAGTGGCAGGCAGCCCTCGACTTGATTTATGATCGCCGTGAACAGGGCGACCCGCTGCAAAAGTTTATCGACCTGTTCCCCGATGAAGCAGGCGACGGCAAGGGCAAGGCTGATGCAGCCCCGGCCCTTGAATCGCTGCCCATCGAAGACAAACTGCGCCGTCATATCGTCGATGGCGAAAAACGTCACCTGATCGAAAACCTCGATGCCGCCCGCACCCAATACTCACCGCTGGCGATCATCAACGATCACCTGTTGGCGGGGATGAAAACCGTCGGCGAGTTGTTCGGCTCAGGGCAGATGCAGTTGCCGTTTGTGTTGCAGTCTGCGGAAGTGATGAAAATGGCGGTGGCGCACCTGCAGCAGTTCATGGAAAAAATCGACGGTCAGAGCAAGGGCATCATCGTGCTGGCCACCGTCAAGGGCGATGTGCACGACATCGGCAAAAATTTGGTGGACATCATACTGAGCAACAACGGTTACACCGTGCATAATCTGGGCATCAAGCAGCCGATATCCAACATCATCGACTCATGGCGCAAAACCGGGGCACAGGCCATCGGCTTGTCGGGGCTGCTGGTCAAGTCGGTGCAGGTGATGAAGGAAAATTTGGAGGAACTCAACAGTTTGAACATCACGGTTCCGGTGGTGCTGGGCGGGGCGGCCCTTTCACGGCATTACTGTGAAAATGACCTGCGCAGCACGTATCAGGGCAAGGTGTACTACGGACGCGATGCGTTCGATGGCTTGCGCATCATGGACCACCTGGTGAGTGGGCAGACGGATTTGCTCGATGATGAAATTCAAGCACGGCTGGTCAAGCGCGCGGAGGCGGAAGAAAAAATCGCCGCGGCAAAAGCAACCGAAAAAGCAGCCGTCGCAGGCACTGCGGCGATCAGTGGTACGACGACCGCACAGGTGACCGGTGGCAAAGCTTGCGTCACCGGCAGCACCCCGGCAGGCAGCGCCGACACGATAACGGTGGATGTGCCAGTGGCACCGTTCTGGGGTGATCGGGTGGTTGAGGGCATCAAACTGGACGACATCACGCCGTTTGTGAACAAGGTGGCGCTCTATCGCGGTCAATGGCAGTTCAAAAAAGGCCCGCGTAGTGATGATGAATATCAAAAACAATTAGATGATGAGGTTGAGCCGATTTTCAAACGACTGGTGGAACAGTGCAAAAACGAAAAGTTGCTGTCGCCCAAAGTGGTGTATGGGTACTACCCTGCGGCGGCTGAGGGTGATACGGTGGTGGTGTTCGACCCAGCCGACCCAAAGCGTGAAATCGAACGCTTCGACTTTCCGCGCCAGGCCAGTCGTCAGCGCTTGTGCCTGAGTGATTACTTTCGGTCAGTCAGCGATGCGCAGCGTGATGTGCTGGGCTTGATGTGCGTCACCGTGGGCAGTGATATCAGCCGCAAAACCAAGGCGCTTTTTGAAAGCAACCAGTACCAGGAATATTTGTACCTGCACGGATTGGGGGTTGAGTGTGCCGAGGCTTTGGCCGAGTATTGGCACAAACGCATGCGGCAGGAACTGGGCATTGCCGGCGACGATTCGCCGCGCATCCGTGAACTGTTCACGCAGAATTACCGGGGTTCGCGTTACAGTTTTGGTTACCCGGCCTGCCCGGACATGAGCCACCAGGAAAAACTTTTCAAACTGATCAAACCCCAGCGCATTGATTGTGTGCTGACGGAAAACTGGCAGATCGACCCGGAACAGTCCACCAGCGCGATCATCGTCCACCACCCGGCTGCCAAGAATTTTGCGGTGTGAGGAAAGAAGTGTTGATTGGTGGAGGGAGGGCAAGCGAGCCTGCGCGTGGACCCACCAATATGCAGTGGCCAAGCAGCCAAGTGGCCCAGTGGACAAGTGCAGAAATCAAGCCGGGAACGAGGCGACACCGAAGGTGGCGACGAGGGCCCGGGTATGTGAAGAAGTAGCCGAGTGAAAATGCACTGCTTGTCACGCAAACACAATCACGCAATGAATGGGTAGGGCAGGCGTCCCGCCTGTCAATGAGCCGAACGCTCGGAAACACTGTTTTTCCAACAGGGGCTGGCCCCAGGCGATTGTATTGCCCCAGCCACTTCCAGATCGCCGGGACCGGCACCCCGATCGTCCGGGCGATGTGCACCGCCGACGGATGCATCACCTGCGGAGCACCACGGGAATACGAAGACGATGCGGATACACTCAGCGATGGCAGGTCGAGACGGTCAACAGTATGATCAAACGCAACTTGGCTGATGCCCTGAGCAGCCGAGGCTGTACTCGCAGTGCCGCGAACTCGGCCGCCTGGCCATCGTCCACAATATCATGGTGTAGTGTCAAAATGGAGTTTTACGACGGAGCAATCCTGACAACTTTTCCACCCCCATCCTGACACCCTTTCCACGCTGTTCGTGGTACATCCAAATGAACACTCATCGTCTGCTTTGCAGTATGCTGTGTGGGACGATGCTCAACGAGGATTTTTTTGATTTTACTAACGAAGGCGTTTTTGCCTGCAGCATAAATATGTTCGGTGGACTGAATGAAATCTATCCGACAGAAAATTTCGATGGCCGCAATGCCAGTTGCCCAAGCGATCGTACGATACGCACCGTCGGGTAGATTTAGAGAGTCTGTTTATCGCTGGGGAAAGTGGAGGTCAAAGAATTTCGTAACAAGAGCCAATGGAATAATCATCGCTGGCAATACACTCGATTTAATTCAAGGGTATCTCTATTGGTTCGGAGTCTGGGAACCAAATCTCACCCGATTCATCAAACGAAGAATGGGGGAAACGCCGACTCGCACCTTTGTTGACGTCGGGGCCAATATTGGTTATTTCACTGCCTTGGTTGCCAAGCATTACCCGCGTGCGTCCGTGGTCTCAATTGAAGCATTCCCGACAATTGCGGATAAGCTGCAAAAAAACATAGAACGTAATGATCTGAAGAATGTTCGAGTTGAGATAGTGGCGGTTGCTGATGTCCCAGGCACCATTGAGCTTTTTTATGCTGGGACTATTAATGAAGGTGGAACGACCTCAGTCCAAGGGAGGATCAACTCCCAGCCAATCGTGGTGCCTTCTAAGCCACTAGCAGCACTGCTTTTCGACCAGGAGATTCCCTCCATACGCCTGATCAAGATTGACGTCGAAGGCGCGGAATCGCGCGTCATTGAAGGGTTGGCGCCAAAACTCAATCTTCTTCCAAACGACGCGGAGATCGTGGTTGAAGTATCAGCTGGACATATTGATGACTCGACTTATATCTTTAATACTTTCCACGCTCATGGTTTCAATGCCTATGAACTGGAAAACATCTATAACCCGCGCTATTACTTGTATCCGCAGCCAACCAAGAATCCCAAGCGACTCACCGCTATCCCGTCAAAACATACCGATGTTGTATTTTCAAAAATCGATGCAGAGTTTTTATAGTAGCTAGTCCTCCTCGTTATGCTGTTGCCAACTTATCCAGTTGTAAACGGACACGCGACTTTGCACGAACATAGGCGATATTGAGCGAATAACGCCGGTCACGGACAGGCTACTTTGCACGGCGCGAGGCGATTGCCATGAAGATTGCACGAAGCCCTTTCGCACGACCTCGAAAATCGCACTTTCCTGCTGGAAATACGAGGCTGGC
>CAYRTH010000048.1:0-21175 GCA_964427135.1 uncultured Phycisphaeraceae bacterium | reverse complement strand
GAGCCGGCTTGGCGATGGCGACCATGGACCTGATCAAACTGCATGGCGGAGAACCGGCCAACTTTTTGGACGTCGGCGGAAGTGCCAGTGAAGAAGCGGTCACCGAAGCATTCCGCATCATATTGAGCGATCGCAACGTCAGCGGGGTATTGGTTAATATTTTCGGCGGCATCGCCAAGTGCGACACCATCGCCCGCGCCATTGTGAAGGCGGCCAAGGAAGTCGGGTTTACCGTGCCGTTGGTGGTGCGACTGGAAGGCACCAACGTCGATATCGCCCGTAAGATTTTGGACGAGGCGAAAAAAGAAATCGCCACGATGGATGTCGCCAATGATTTGACCGATGCCGCAAAGCGGATCGTGACCCAGGTGCGCGGCGTCAAACCCGCGCGTCGTGCCGCGATGCAGAAAGCCAAAAAGTAGCGACCGGTATTTGATTGAATCGCATCGAGTAGAAAACATTTCACAACCATGCCTTGAATGGTTAAACAGTCATTGAGTGCCGTGACTTGTCATGTCTGGTCAGCGTGTTACATCGATTGGTTGGGTAAAGCAGATGAAGATGTGGTGAACTGATACGGGTTGCATTACCCCAAAAACACCTAATGACCGGGGAGGGACTCGAACCCTCGACAAACGGCTTAAAAGGCCGCTGCTCTACCAACTGAGCTACCCGGTCGTGCCCGATGCGGGTCATCGGTTGCTGCGTGAATGCCGACATCACCGGCCAGCGACACCGCCACCGATTTTATACCAACACAGTGACTACGTCGCTCGGAAAGAGCCGGGTAATTTACCGTTTTTCATGGCTGACGGCAAATGCATGATGACAGAGTCGGTACCAAATCAATGCTGCAAGGTAGTGAGTTGAGGCTGTCAGAGCGGGGTATCGCAAACAAGGGCATTTACTACACCTCGCGGAACGCGTGATTGTTGAAGCAAAGAATACCCGGGCCCTGGGCTTACCAGCCTCGTTCCCGGCTTGGTTCTCGGCTTGGTTCTCGGTCTCGTTCCCGGCTTGGTTTCAAAACCTGACGGCAGGGTGAAATGGCCAAAAATCACCAAAAACCCACGAAATAGCATTGACTTGTCCGCTATCTGCGATAGGCTGATGTATTGGTGAATCCCCCTGATTGTGGTTCATCATCACCTGAACGTGTCAAACTGCGGGCTTTGTATGAACTGGGACGACAACCGAGCTTGTGGTTTTTGGGTTAAAGTACGAACAGGGCTTGATTTCGGCGTGGTCGGCCCGAAAGATATAGATGCTGTGTCCCTGCCTTGGGGACTGGGACGGTGAAACTGTTGGCACGGCAACCGGGGATAGATGTTGGCACGAGCTGGGGGCGGGGGCTGGTTCGATTTGGAGAGAGCGAACCGGCAGGTCAAGCAAGCAAGGAGCGGGGTAAAGTTTATGCCAGAACCGATTACGGTCGTGATGGTGGGTGCAGGCGGAGGCGGGGTGCTGCTGGAATTGGCACGCCGACAGTATCGCATTTGCAAGGAACTATTGGACATCGTCGGCGGAGCGGCAGCGTTTGCGATGTTTTTACCTGTCATGCTGATTGCTGCTGCCCTGATCAAAATATGGGACCCGGCCGGCCCGGCGTTGTACCGCCAGGTGCGCGTGGGGCTCAACGGTCGGCTGTTCACCATTTACAAATTACGCTCGATGTACGTCGATTCGGAAAAGCTTGGCAAAGCGCAATGGGCGGGCAAAGATGACCCGCGCGTGATACCGGTTTGCAAGTGGATGCGTAAAAGCCATGTGGATGAGCTGCCGCAGTTGTGGAACATTTTGCGGGGGGAAATGAGTTTGGTCGGCCCGCGACCTGAACGTCCGGAAATGTTTGAAACCCTGTGCAAGCAAGTGCCTGATTTTGAAAAACGTCTGGCGGTCAAGCCTGGGTTGACAGGTCTGGCACAAATCAAAAATGGTTATGACACCGACATCGCAGCAGTGCACCGCAAGTTGGAATACGACCTGGCGTACATCGACGGCATGAGCCTGGGGCTGGACATGAAATTGATGTTTGCGACGATCGCCAAGTTTAATGATGCAGGGGCGCGGTGAGTGTTAGAAGTGGTCAAGTGATGCAAATTTCGAATTTCGAATTTCGAAATGAAGAAACCAAGCCGGGAACAAGGCCGACAGACCGAGGGCCCGGGTATTCAAAGAAGTGGTCGAGTGGTCGAATGACGCCCAGGGCTTTAGCCCCGGATACCCCCGGATGTTGCAATGATCAATCCGGCCCTAAAGGGCACGGCGTCATGTGTGAACCTTTAGGGCACGGCGTCAATCGTCAATATGCAATGTTGCACAACCTGGGGCGGGATTTGACCGATAATGATCAAGTGTGGGAATTGTGCCTTAAGGATAAGGCGATAGACCGACCTGTATCATCAGGCCGGTCTTCGTGTTGAGGAAAAAGTATCGTGTGGGTCGGGCAGCAAACATCAAACGGGACCGCAAGGAGAGACAACATGTCGAGTTCAATGAGTGCTTGGAAGTTGGCGATGGGGTTGGGGCTGACATCGTTGATGCTCGTCGGTTGCCCGCCGAAGTACACCGATTTTGATTCGTTTGTGAAACGCCCCAAGCCGATCGTGGGTGGCAAGCCGTATGTGATTGAGCCGCCGGATACATATCGGATTATTGCGCCGAATGTGCCTGAGGTGCACAATCAGGTTTACGCGATCCGACCCGATGGTTACTCGACTTACTTTTTGCTGGGTGATGTGTTCGTGGCGGGAAAAACCCCGACGCAACTGGCCAGCGAACTCGAAGAAAGATTGCTGCGCTATTACGAGGACGTGACGGTGCAGATCGAAGTGACGGGCTTTAACTCGAAGGTGTACTACATGGCGGGTGAAACCGCAGCGGGACGCCGAGCTTACACCGGCAAGGACACGATATTGGACGCTGTGATCGGGTCGGTGCCGCGCAGTGCCTGGCCGGAGTACACGGCTGTGCTTCGCCCCAATGAAGAAGGCGAACTGATTCGGCGTATGACCATCGACGTACGCGACCTTTATCAGCGCGGCGACCTCAAGTACAACGCAGTGCTGGAGGAAGGCGACATTATTTACATACCGATCAACCCGTTTGCGGCGGTTGGGGTGATCGTGCAAAACCTGCTGTCACCGGTGGACCCGGTCATTCGTGCCGGTCGCACCCCGGCTCAGGTCAGCACGTTTGGCGCTCTGCCGTGAAAGGTTGTGTGAGGGTCGGTGGTCGCGTGAACGACACGCCCTCACCCCACCCTCTCCCGGAGGGAGAGGGGGCGGAAAAGTGGTCGAGTACGTAAAACAAGCCGTGGACTCGAGTATCAAAAAAGCACTGCGGGTTACCACCCGTGGCTATGAAGAAACAATAGTCAATGACGTTTGATGCAGGGGCGGATGGAAAAGCATCAAACCTTCACGATCACGATCAGGGAGTAATTGCGGATGGCCTGGCAGAAACCGACCAATGTGAGCGAATGGCTGGGGCTTTTATTGCGTCACAAGGCGCGATTCTTTTTCCCCGCCATCGTGGTGATGATTCTGGTGATCTGGTCCAGCAAGTTTTTGCCGCGCGAGTACAAGGCCGATGCCAAGTTCAGCCGGCGCAACGACCCGGCCCTGGTGCAGATGGGTGGCGGAACCAACCTGTCCAACCTCGATACGGTACGCCGGGAAATGTGGGAAGACATCACCGGTCGCGTCGGGGTCGAACGGCTGATCAGCGATCTGCAAATGACCCGGGACCTGCCGCACACCGCCGACGGTCAGCTCACAGCGGAAGGTCAGTTGAAACAGTTGGACATGATCCGCGAAATCGCTCGCAACCTGCGGGTTTTTTATCAGATTCAGGCCGACGCGGTGGACATTGTGGTGGTCAGTTACACAGCCGACAACCCTAAACTCGCCGCCGACGTAGCCAATCAGGCGGTGGAAAATTACATTCGTAAAACGCGTTTACGGCTTGACGAAATGCTGCTGCAAGCCCGTAACTTTTTTCAGAATCAAGTGACGCATTACAAGAGCAAGGTCGATGAGTTGGAAACCAACAAAATGTTGTTCACGATGAACAACCCCGGCCTGTCGCCCGACGACCCGCTGGCATTGCGCAACCGATTGGCCGAGACCCGTGCCAGCCTGAGTTCCGCGGAACAGCAGTCGATGATCACGGAACAAAAGCGGCTGCGGTTGGAGGAGTTCGTCAAAAATCAGCCCGAGTTCTTGGAAAACAAACGTCGGGGTCAAAACCCGCTGATATCGGCTCAATTGGATAAACGCAAACGGATTGAAGATGAGTTGGACAATCACAAGGCCCTGGGCCGGCGCGATGAACACCCCATGGTGGGCAAGGCCCTGAAGCGATTGGCGGAGTTGGATGTGGAAATCGCCAAGTTGGAGCCGGAGGTCGAAATCACCAAGGATTTGGTGCCCAACACCGGGCGTATCCAGGCGGAACAGGAACTGACCATACTCACTGGTGAATTGGCTGGGCTGGAGCGAAGGCGGGCTGAGCTTCGCTCGCAGTTGGATGCGTTGGAAGTGATGGACCGAAACTTCCGGGTCAAACGACTGGAATACGTCGCGCAGGAACGTGAATTGGCCGAGGCACAAAGGCAACTGGTTTTTTGGGATGACAACCTTCGACGGGTGATCACCGCCCTGACGGCTGAAGTCGGTCAGCGGGGTGTGCGTCTGGCGTTTGAACAGCGGGCCACGGAACTGGCGCGACCCAGTTCGCCGACGGTCAGCAAAATTTTATTGGGCGCCATCGCAGCCGGTTTGGGTGTGGGTGCGGGGGTGGTGTTCCTCAGTGAACTTTTCGATGGTTCGTATCACAGTGTGGAACAGGCGGTCGATGGGTTGAAGCTGCCGGTGCTGGGAGCGGTGAATGAAATTGTCACGCCCCATCAGGCGATGCGTAAACGTATCATCGCCTTTGGGGTGTATCCGTCGCTGGCGGTGATTATGGTGGCGGTGCTGCTGGCAAGTATGGGACTGGTGTACCTGAGTTTGCAGGACCCATTGCGCTACGATCAGGTGGTCAGCCCGGTGCGCAACGTCGCGCAAAGGGTGCTTGGGGTTTGATGATTTCGAATTTCGAACGTCGAATTTCGAATTTGAATACCAAGCCGAGTACGAGTCGCAGCGCCAGCGAAGACGAGGGCTCGGGTATGGCTTGCAGGTGACCGCATTATGTATGAAAGTTTTTTCAATCTCGCGGTCGCGCCGTTTCAAAACACGCCCAATTCGCGCTTTTTCTTTGAAACCGAGCAGCACAAGGAAGCCCTGGCCAAACTCGAGTACGTCGTGCGACAACGCCGTGGCTTTGCCCTGATCACCGGCGAAATCGGGGCTGGCAAAACCACCCTGTCGCGCACGTTGATGCGTCGGCTGGGGTCGGACGCCCGCATCGCTCTGGTGAATAACACTCGTGTCAGTGCGCAACAATTGCTCAAACTGGTGGCCGCCGACTTTCAAATTCAACTGCCGGGCATTTGCGATAAGACCGTGTTGCTGGCGCACCTGCGTCGGTATGTCGAACAACAAACCGCGATGAACCGGGCGGTGGTGGTGATCATCGACGAAGGTCAGTGCCTGTCGATCGATGAGTTTGAAGAATTGCGATTGCTGACCAACCTCGAAACCGAAACTGAAAAACTGGTGCAGTTGCTCATACTGGGTCAGCCTGAGTTGCGCGAAACCTTGAAACACCCGCGCCTGGCACCGCTGATTCAACGCATTGCGATGTACATGCACTTAAAGCCCATGACCTTTGACGATGCGACGCGCTACATCGCGTTTCGACTGGTGCGAGCCAGCAAATCAGGTCGGCCGAACGTCGATTTTTCACGTGAAGCCCTGCAACTGATTTACGAATACGCCAAGGGTGTGCCGCGTTTAATCAACCTGGCGTGCGATAACGCACTGCTGGTGGCTTATTCGGGGAACACGCATTTGATCGATTCAGCCGTGGTCAAACGTGCGGTGTCGCAAATGCTTCCGAACTTCAACGGGGGAATGTCCGATATAACCATGGAAGAGTTATCGCCAGCACCCTTGGAAGTGGTGGAACCGACGACCGACAGTTCGAACGATTTACGCCGGGATACCGCGATCAGTGATACACACGAAATGGATAAAGGATAATGGATGAAGGATAATGTCGGAAAGACAACCAGCGCAGTCACCTAGTGATTGCTCAATTCCGAACATTATCCATGATCCATAATCCATCATGTACGGAGCACGATGATGGGTGACGTTTTTGAAGCCATGAACCGCGCCAAACAGGAGCAAAACTCCGCGACCGGGACATCGCAGCCGACTGCTGCGTCGCCCTCGTCGCAGGGTGATCAGCACGCTGCCCCTGGCCGTGAAACCGGGGGTGGGTTGTCGCTGCCCAAAGTGTCACCCGTTGACGGCAACACAAGCCAACCGGTGCGCAATTCCGAATCACCGTCCAACGTGTTTGACACCCCCGAACTACCCGCTACTCCCGTGGCCGTGGCTGTCGAACGCAACCGCGAGCAAATCGTCACCGACCGTATCAACCCCGCCATCGTCAAACACACCAGCTCCGATTCCATCAATCCCGAAATCACCAGAACCCCCAGCGTTTCAGCCAGCGCTTCCCGCAATGGGTACTCAGCCGAGGTCATCGTTCACCATGATCGCGGTTCGATCGTCACCGAACAATATCGTGCCATACGCACCCAGGTTTTGGCGCGTTGCAAAAATCGTCGGCTACAGGTGCATGTGGTCACCTCCGCTGCCCCCGGCGAAGGCAAAACCATCAGCACCCTCAACCTGGGCATGGCCTTTGCCGAAATCCGCAATCAAAAAACCCTGCTGCTGGAAGCCGACCTGCGTCGTCCGACCTTCGCCGGCTACTTCGGCCATGAGTACAAACAAGGGCTGACCGATTACCTGCATGGCAGCACAGACGACATCGACAGCCTCATTCAACCCTCGGTGTATGACAACCTGCAATTCATGCCCGCTGGCGAAGGCGACCCGGTGAAATCAACGGAACTGCTTTCGTCGCCACGCATGGTGCAATTACTGGATCGTCTGCGTGATCGGTACGATTTTATTTTCATCGACACACCGCCGGTGGTCACGGTGACTGATCCGTGCATTCTCGGAGCCATGGCTGATCAAACCATCATGGTGGTTCGCCTGAATAAAACCGCTTCACAGGTGATCGACCGTGCCAAGCGATTGCTGCGTGCCAGCAACTGTGAATTGGCCGGCGTGATACTGACGCACCTGCGCCCCGACCTTTCGCGTTATGCTTATCGTTACACTTATGGTTACAACGCCAAGTAACGAAAACACCCATGCTGTGGAACCAAGCGCGTGACCGAGGGGCCTGGCACAACACCACATCACCGGCCAACGAACCACGGTTCGTCATCGCCGCATTGGCTGCATAACCTCGACGCATGGATGGCCCAACACCCCTGGCACCCGCGTTTGGTGCCTTTTGCCGTGTATGGGGCGTTTTTGCTGCTGGTGGGCTTGGCACGTGAACATGTGCCGATGTTGTATCCGGTGTTGTATGTGATGCAGTGCGGGACGGTCTGTGCGCTGCTCTGGCGGTATCGCAAGCTGTTGCCGGAGTTGAACCTGAAGTTTCACTGGTTGGCGGTGCCGGTGGGTGCGGTGGTGTTTTTCGGTTGGGTTTGGCTGGGCATGACCTACAACGCTTTGTTTTTTGATGCCACGACATTGGGCGATGATGCCGTTGAGTCACAGCCGGGGGTTCCCTCGATGGTGGGGTTGTTGCAATGGATGTTGCAACCTGACAAGCCTTTGCCGTCAGCATGGGCGGGTGACCCGGGTAAAACCTTTTTCGAAACCCTGCCGATGCAAGTAGCGTGGGTGACCATGGTGTTACGCCTCATCGGCATGACGATTGTGGTGTCGCTGTTTGAGGAACTGTTCATTCGTTCGCTGATATTGCGTAGTTTCTTAAAACCACGGCCGACTGCCATTGGTTTGTTGCAGGTGTTTTACGATTTGCCGCTGATCGGTGACCTGCTGGAACGCACGGGGTTGGGGCAGCGGGCGCACAAACATGGGCCGGTGTTTGGTCCTGAATTTTTGCGCAACCCGTTGGGTCAGTTGACGGTGTTCGGGGTGATGGTGTCGAGTTTGATTTTCATGTTGAGTCACCTACCGCGGGACTGGGCTGGGTGTTTGTTTTGTGGGGTGATGTATTGCTTGCTGTTGCGAGCGACCCGTGACAAGGGACTTGGGCCTGTGGTCTGGGCACATGCGATCACCAACGGCTTGATCTGGGTTTACACGCTGCGCACCGGTGACTGGCAATTTTTGTAGCCCAGTGTTTGTAGCCCAGCCGCCCCCGGCTGGGTCTTTAGTAGCCCAGCCGCCCCCGGCTGGGTCATGATCGTTTTATCACCCACCGCCGAGGGCGGCGGTGCCACGACAATGGCCAAGGCCTTGTCTGTTACCATGCGCGGCCAAACAATCCGACTTATCTCCGTTCGCCGCGCCCGTGAGAATGAAGAAAGAGCCTACTATGAAAGCTGAACAACTCGACAAGATATTCGACCAGGGCCGGGAGAATATTCTCCCCTATCTGGACCTGGCCAAGGCTGTGCGTCCCGGTCATGACGCCAAGCGCGTGAATGTGGATTTTCCCTCGTGGATGATCCGCCGACTTGATTTTGAAGCTGATCGCTTGGGTGTCCCCCGGCAATCACTGATCAAAGTGTGGATCGCTGAAAGACTGGCCTCGACCAAAAAATAACCCCCCTGATGTCTGTGTGCTCAGGGCCTTGGTTGCCCGCAGTGGTTGCTTTAAGGAACGACGACCTACCTGATTCGCCCTGAGTCAAGACAATAACACACAGCCACCGGTCATTGACCGGTGGCTAAATGTAGCGCTGGCGGATGGCGTGTTTTCAATCCATGAGCGCAATCCGTACACTGTGACCGATGCCCTGGACGCTTTACCGATTCATTGCGACCGAACTGCTCAAGTTGCTGGCATTGTCAGCGATTGTGCTGGTGCTACTGGTCAGCACGGCAGCGGCGATCAAACCGTTGATCGACGGCATCCTCGACCCGGCGTCGCTGGCCATGTTTGTTGCTTTTACCTCACCGACGATGTTGCAGTTTGCGTTACCCTTTGCAGCGGCGTTTGCCGCGACGCTGGTGTTTTCACGCATGACGGCGGACAACGAAGTCATGGCCTGTTCCGCAGGGGGGTTGAGTTACCTGTCGATCCTGCTGCCGGTGTTGTATCTGGGTATGTTGCTCATGCTGGGGTTGTTTCACCTATCCAACACCGTGGCCCCCAATTTCAACCAGCGGGCAGCCTCGGTGCTGCAAAAGGATTTGATCCGCGTGATGGTGAATCAACTGCAGCGCGGGCAGGCTTTCAAATCCGGCAAGACGGTGATTTACGCAGACACTGCGGAGGAACATGAACCCACAGCGGAAGAAATCAATCGTGTGATGGCAGCCGGTTCGAGGTTGCCCCCGTTTCGCAGCATCACATTGCGCAATGTGGCGGTGAGCATTCTCGGCGATCAGGCGCAGGTGGTACGTGAGGGCACCGCGCGCAGGGCCAACATTTTCATGTTCCGCGATGGACGCAAAACGTTGGCGACGGCTTACCTGGAGGACGTGTCGTATTTCGACGCCCAGCGGGGTGATTTGCTTTATGTGCAGCAGAGTGAATGGGTGGCGTTGCCGATTGACAGCCCGCTGCGCGACAAGCCGCAATTTTTAACCCGGGCACAACTGCGCGGTTTGGCGGAAAACCCCGAAGGTTTTGACAAGGTGGCCCGCGCCAAACAACGGTTGGTGCGAGCGGTGGCACGGGCCGAATTACTGACCAACATCGAAGCCGGCCTGCGTCAAACAACGGGGCAACCCGGCGGATCAGGCATCGAACTTTGGGGCTATGGTGAAGAGCGATACCGCTTGAACGCAACACAGATTCAGGTGACCGAGCAGGGGTTGGAGTTGACCGGCAGTGTCCGTGTTGAATTACGACGTAGTGGCGGCACAGTGCGTTACTTTGAGGCTAAATCAGCGCTGGTGAGCGCGCGACAGGATGAGTTTGATACTGAGCCGTTGGCCATGATTGAAATGCATGAGGCAAGGGTGGTGGACCCTCGGTTGACGGGCAGAGGAACGGAACACGCCAGTTTGATGCTGCCGGGGGCACGCTGGCCCAAGCCGATTCTGGCTGCACACCAGCAGGCGAATCTGAAAACACTCGAAACACTGGCAACGCAGCAACATGGTGGTGATGCAAGGGTGCAGTCGGCACTCAAAAGCCTGCGTCACGAAACGTTTCGGCTGGTGCGTGAACTGTCCAGTCAATTGCACATTCGCGGCGCCAGTGCGGTGACATGCTTATTGGTGCTGGTACTGGGGGCGGTATTGGCGATGCGGCTGCGGGGGCGATCGCCGTTGGTGGTGTTTTTCTGGAGTTTTATGCTGACCCTGGCGGTGGTGATACTCACCAACACCGGGCGAACGGTGGTGATGGACAACCGCTTGCCGATGACGGTGGGGGCGGCAGCGATCTGGCTGGGCAACGCGGCCCTGCTGGGGGTCACTACGTGGCAGTTTTTGCTTTTACGGAGACATTAAGGAAGTGGCCGAGTGATGAGTATTTCGAATTTCGAATCTCGAATTTCGAATTTACAGAACCAAGCCAAGGACGAGGTCGCCGACTTCGAGGCGACCGAGGACTTGGGTATGACTCGATCAATCAGTGAACCAATGCATCGTTTTCAATGGTGAGTCCAAAGTTTGATGCGAACGTTAGACAAATATGTTCTGCGCGGGTTCATGATCAACTTCACCATTCTGCTGGTGGTGATGTTGCTGCTGATCGTGGTGGTGAGTCTGATCGTGAACATCGATGAGTTCATTGGCGCACGCCATGCCCCGTTCGATGGGGTGCTGCTCGGTTCGCTGTACACGATCGTTGATTTTTACTTCCCGAACCTGTTTTTGCTTTACATCATCATGGGGGGGCTGGCGACGGTGGGGGCCTTGGGTTTTACTTTTTCAGCAATGGCGCGGTCGGGGGAATTGCTGGGCATGATTACGGGGGGCGTGAGTTTGCATCGCGTGGCTTTGCCGGTGCTGGTGGCTGGTTGCGTGTTGAGTTTACTGGCGCTGCCGATGCAGGAATGGGTGATACCACCGCTGGCGGGGAAACTGGCACGCGGCCCGTCGGATGCAAAACTCAGCACGGTTTCAACGTTTTCGATTTACTACGCCGCCGACGGCAGCGGCAATTTGTTCACCGCCGACCAGTTCGACCCGGGGCAGGGCCTGCTGCGCCTGGTGACGATTCTGGAACGCGATCCGCAAGGCCGTGTGCTGCGCCGCATCACCGCGGAAAGTGCCGGTTGGAACGGTAACCAGGGCGGCTGGGACCTGCGCCACGGCCAGGCGGTGGAACCGGTACGCAGCGACGCAGGTTCGATCATCAGCCAACGCCGCAGCGCCATTGATTTTTTTAGTTCCGACCTGACGCCCAATGTGCTGCTGGTGCGTCGGGCGGCGATCTTTCCGCGTTTGCTGGGCATGCCGGAGTTGCTGCGCATGGTCGAAACGCCTTCGAATCAGCAGGCGACGATTCTGCGCGTGATTCACAGTCGGTTCAGCGGCATGGTGCTCAACGTGTTGATACTGCTCATGGCCCTGCCGTTTTTTCTGACCCGTGAGCCGGTCAATTTCACCGTGCAGGCGGTCAAGGCCTGCGGGTTGTGCATGGGGGCCTGGGCCAGTGGTTTGATGATCATGCAGGCAGGCATGGGCAACCTCAATGCGGTGACCACAGCCTGGCTCCCGGTGGTGATTTACCTGCCCATCGCCGCGTGGATGTTGCTGCGGGTGAAAACGTAAAGAAGTGAACCAGTGAGTCGTATTGGTTAGCGCCACGACTTGTCGCGTCGGTACGATGTGCTTGGGCAGCTAGAGCAATTTGCGCAATTATTTGACCAGTCGTGATGCCAGTTCCGTCCCCTCTCCCTCCGGGAGAGTAGGAGTGTTCGCTTCGCTCTCATTTGGGTGAGGGCGTGTCTTATTTTTGATTTATACTTGATTTACAGTATGAAAATACACTGCGCCCTCACCCGGCCTCGCAGACTCGGCCACCCTCTCCCGGAGGGAGAGGGGGTTAAAAATTACGCGAATTGCTCTAATCCTGAACTTCACGCGGACGTGAAGTTATGGCGTGATTCTGACAAATTCGAAATCCGACATTCGAAATTTACTTCACACTATTCCCCCCCGGCGGAGGCTGCGCATGTGTGATTGCAGCACGCTGCCGGGGCACTCGGTTTTGTTAAGTTCCTGGTGCGTGTAAACCTGTTTCACCGGCACCTTGTACTGCTTCATCAGTGATGCCAGGGTCTTGCGCAACGTGGCGAATTGAGCATCGGTGGGGCGCTGCTGATCGAAATTACCCAGACACATGATGCCGAGGTTGTGCGGGTTGTGTTCACGCACATGGGCGCCCTGATAGCGCACATCACGCCCCTGCCAGAGCCGACCGGCCCGGTCGATGATGTAGTGATACCCAATGTCGCCAGCCCCCATGCGTTCGATATGCGACTTGCGGATCGAGTCCAGTCGTGCTGCCGTGTTGACGGCATCGCTGAAGGTGACGGGCGTCCAGCCTTCGTGATGCACGGTGAGCAGCGACACGCCAGCCATGGCCTGAATGCGATTGGTGTTCACCTTGCCCTTGGCCCAACTGGAACGCGGAATCGGCTTGAGCGACCCGACAGCGATCGGAGTGGTGTCAGGGTTGTAACTGGAAGCGGGGGAGTTGCCCGGAGCATCCGGGGGTTCGACCTGGGTGGTAGGGTAGGTGGAACGGGCCACGGGGTTCATGCGACCGGCAACCGGGGGCGTTGGGGTCACGGGTGAACCCTGGTTGTGCGGTGTAGGGCGGTTGGCGACATCGGGCCAATCGGGACCGGGTCGGCCGTTGAGTACTTGTTTGTCCTGCGTACAGCCGGCGATGTAAAAACCGATTGAACCTGCACCCAACCAGTGAAGAAATTCACGCCGAGAACATGCCATCGGTGTCGTCCATCTCTAGGGGTTGTCGTCTTTCGCACCGATTGAAAATCCGCGTGGCCGATGCAACTTCACGACCTGCACAGGTCAACGGTAAAGCGTGCAAGCGGTGCTGATTATACATCGTCCAAGCGTTGCATCCGACTGCAATTTCCATCCTGTATTTTACCGGTTTGCCTTACAATGCCAACATCGTGTCAAGCATGGATAAGGCAACTTTGCGAAAACAATATCGCGCTGTGCGTGTCGGCCGTTCGGCTGAGCAGCGCCGGGCGGATTCACAGGTGGCAGTCGAAAAACTGTTGCAGCATCACGATGTGATGTCAGCGCAGGTGATTTTTTGTTACGTGTCGTGCGGCAGCGAAGCTGAAACCCATGCTTTGATCGA
Organism: uncultured Phycisphaeraceae bacterium; assembly: GCA_964427135.1. Classification (GTDB taxonomy): domain Bacteria; phylum Planctomycetota; class Phycisphaerae; order Phycisphaerales; family Phycisphaeraceae; genus JAJXSS01. The sequence continues at coordinate 7,699 of CAYRTH010000048.1, read as the reverse complement.
ACATTGCTGGCGCACGGGGAAAACCCTGGCGGTACCCCGATTGATGGGTCGTCAGCACATGGTTGCGGTGGTGGTAGGGGGTTGGCATGAATTGGAACCCGACCCGCATCAAGCGGGTTTGCTCATACCCAAGGCTGAACTGCCGGAGGTGGCCCAGTTACACACAACACCCACACTGACCATTGTGCCGGGCCTGGCGTTTACGTTGCAGGGGGATCGACTGGGGCAGGGCGGCGGGTGTTATGACCGTTACCTGACCGACCACCCCGACACGGTGAGCATCGCCCTGGCGTTTGATGATCAAATCGTTGATGTGTTACCCAGTGAACCGCATGATCGAAGGGTGAGTTGGATCATCACGCCGACGCGGGTGATTGAATGTAGCCCAGCCGCCCCCGGCGGGGTGACTTGAAGTTCAGTCACACCCACATCATGATGAAAAACCATCAGGCCGTGGGCGTTAGAAACTGTTTCATCACTCAATCAGGGCAAACGCATGTAGATTGATTGAACGAGCCGCGACCGGCTGAGGCTTTACCCTTCATCGTTGATACAGCCGAGAGCTTTAGCCTCGGATTCGATCAATGGATGAACTTGTCATCCGGCCCTGAAGGGCACGGCGTCCCAAAATCAATACAATCAATAGCGCAGCAACCCACCATGTATCACCCTGCTTTTCAACCCGCATGAACATCGACCTGACCAAATCGTTCGACTTTGAAGCAGCGCATTTTCTGCCCACGTTCCCCGAGGGGCACAAGTGTCGCCGGTTGCACGGCCACTCGTTCCATGTGGATGTGGTCGTGCGCGGCCAGGTCGATCCGTCCCTGGGTTACCTGATCGACTTCGGGCAGATCAAAGCCGCTGTCGAGCCGGTGAAAAACCAACTCGACCATTACCTGCTCAACGACATTCCCGGACTGGAAAACCCCACTGCGGAAATGCTCGCCAAGTGGATTTTCGATCGCCTCAAACCCCAGTTGCCCATGCTGGCGATCGTGCGCGTGCGCGAAACCTGCACCAGCGCCGCTGAGTATCGGGGTGATTGAATGTTTGTTGAATCACCACGCCTGAACTTCCTCGTCCGCGATGAAGTTCAGGATGGTTTTGCCAATGACTGGTGTGGCACCGCCGCCCTCGGCGGTGTTTTGATCAAGCGGCGGATGGTATCCGCCGTCGTCCTCTGATTCGCACCATCGGTTAACGATTGTCACTGACCGCCGATGCCATCGGCGGCTTTAGCGCAATTGGCGCTATCAACACTCACATGCTGACATGTCGCTTCATGCTCGGCAGGGCATTCAAAAACGCCTTGCCGTAGGCTTTTTTCACCACGCGATTGTCCAGCAGCACCACTCGGCCGGTGTCGCTGTGCGAGCGGATCAACCGACCCACCCCCTGTTTGAATTTCAAGATCGCCTCGGGCAGTGAATACTCACGAAACGCACTGCCACCCCGCGCCTCGATGCGCTCCATCCGCGCTTCCACCACCGGGTGATCCGGTACCGCAAACGGCAGCTTCGGTATCATCACATGTCGCAACGCCTGCCCCCGCACATCCACCCCCTGCCAGAAACTGTCCACACCCAACAGCACACTACGCGGATCACCGCGAAACCGCTCCAACATCGCGCTGCGCTCTTCCCCATCGCTCTGCGCCAGCATCGGCATGCCCCACTGTGCAAGCGGTTCACGCAACAGTGTCGCCAGCTTGCGCAACATGTCGAAACTGGTCAGCAAAATGAACACGCCCCCGTCGGTCGCCTCGATGTGTTGCAATATACGCGGCTGGGCGTATCGCAAAAAATCACCATCCCCCGGCTCCGGCAAATCAGCCTCGATGAACAACTCCGCCTGCTTTTCATAATCAAACGGCGAACCGAGCAACAGCGTCTGCACGCTCGGCCCCGCGCAACCCAACCGCTGACGCAGATGCGCAAACGGGTCATGCGACGCCTTCGCACCCACGGCCTGTGCCGCCGCTGGTGTACGCACCGGGGTCAAACCCGTCGCCGTCGCCAAGGTTGCCGATGTCAGTATCAACCCGATATCACGATCATCACTGGTCTTGGCGCCAAACAACTTTTCATGCAACAACGGCCCAACCTCAATCGGTATCGCGTTCCAGTTCACCCTCGGAAACCGCCCCTGCCGCTGCGCTTCCAGCCAGTACACACTGTCGGATAATGTCTGTTTCACCAAAGCCTCGGCAGTGCTGGCGATGTCCTGCACTCGGCTGGCGTAACCGCCCACCTCGATTTTGTCATCCGGCGATTTTAGTTCCCCCGCCATTCGTTTGAGCATCACCGTCAGGTCACGCATCGGCGCCGACAAATGATTTTCAATGATGTCCGGGTCACGAATGCGACCCGTGCCCTGCGGGTGTTCATCCAACCAGTGAAGCAGGTCATCGAAAAAGTTACCCGCTGCGTCGTAGGCATCCGCCACCTTGTCCGCCACCGCCCGCAGCAAATCTTCCGGGGCTTTGCGATACAACCCGGCCAGCAGCCCGTGACGACGACGTGGGTTGTAAATACGACCCAGCGTTCGCAGCACCCCGCCGCGGGATAAGCCGATGCCAAAGTGATCCCCTGCGACAGCCTCAATGGTGTGAGCCTCGTCAAGGATCACGGTATCGTAATTGGGCAACATGCCTCCGCCGCCGGAGGTGCGAATGGCAAGGTCGGCGAAAAAAAGCGAATGGTTGACGATCACCAAATCCGCATTTTCCATCCGCCGACGTGCCTGGTAGTAAAAACATTGGTTGTACGTGGGGCAACTCCGACCAAGGCAGTCTTCCCGGTCGCTGGCCACGTCCGACCATACCATGGGCTGAACCAACCCCGGCCGGGTCGCTCGTGAACCATCTTCGGTTTTTTCCGCCCAGTCGGTCAGCGTTTCCAACGTCGTCAGACTTTCGGCATCGGCAAACAATTGAGCCTTGCGGTCCCACGCCCTGCTGAGCCTGCGTTTGGATAAATAATTATCACGCCCCTTCATCAAAACCGCGGTGAACTCTTCGGGTATCACCGCTTGGAGCAGTGGTAAATCCTTGGTGACCAGTTGTTCCTGCAGCGCGATCGTGTGCGTTGAAATGATCACCTTGCGGTCAGCTTTGCCCGCAGCCTTGTTCTCCAACGCATGTTTGATGGCAGGCAAAAGGTACGCAAATGATTTACCCACCCCCGTGCCCGCTTCGACGATCAGTTTGCCGCCCTGACCCAGTGCCTGATCGACAGCCTGGACCATCTCCCACTGCTGTGGCCGAGGCTCGTAAGCCGAACCCAGCCTGCGGGCAATCGGCCCGTCGGCGGCGAGCATGTGTTTAAGGTCCAGCGTCATGACCGGATTCTATCGGCAATGTGCCCGGTCAGCCGACAGCCAGAAAAAAGGGGATAAGTACATTATTTTGGCGCGAATACGCTCGTTAATTATGCTATTAATTATCTTGATAAATGTACTTATCCCCTTTTTACCCCCTGCGATTTACCCATGCTGTCGATGAAGGCATTGGCCTGGGCAATGCTCGACTCCATTTCCCGAATCAACTGCTGCACATCGCGCTCCAATGTCATCACCGTGCCCTCCAGCGATGCAATCGCCTGCGCATTGAGGTTGTGTTTGAGGTACAGCACCTGGTCACGGAAGGCTGCCAGCACCGGTTCCATTTTGCTCTCAGCTCGCTGCATGGCATCGAACATCTGCGTGTACTTTTGCCGGGTGTCGCGCAAGCGGGTTTCACTGGCGCGACGCAGTTCCGCACTCTGATATTGCGCCAGTTCCTTTTCCCATTCCTTGAACAGCGCCTGGGCCACATCCTCCACCGATTCGATGCGTTCACGAACCGCTTTGGCGCGTGATTCGCAACGATCCAGGTCGGCTTTGAGCTTGTCGTAGGTTTTTTCCAGGTTGCTGGGTTCCACCGCCACGACTTCACGGAAGCGGGTCAGTGCGTCCTTGAACTGTTCCTTGGCTTGTTCCTGATCATCACGGGCGCTGGTGACGCGACTGACCAGTATGTCGCGCTTGTGCGAGCCGAAGGTTTCCATCATCCCGTAGTAGGCCGAGGAACAGCCCGGCAGCAGCATGAATGTGATCAGTCCCAGCAACATCAACAAGTTTTTGGCACGCGGCATGGGTGGGTTCCTTGACTTGAATCATGACTGTCGTTGAATTTCTTGTAATTGTTTGTGCAAGCCGGGCAAGTCCCGCTGAAGCGTATTCCATACATCATTCATTCGCACACCAAAATACGCATGCGCCAATACATTACGCATGGCTTTGATCTGCGGCCAGGGAATCGATGGGTGCTTTTCTTTGAGCGATGTAGGCAAATGTGCCGAGGCTTCGCCGATGACGAACAGTTCATAGAGCACAGCCGAAATGGTGCGTTGATCCGCCAGAAATTGACTCTCACTCAAGTCCCGGGTGAAAGCCTCAATCCGAGCCATGGCTTCAAGCATGTCATCAATACGCTGTCTCTGGGTTCTAGGCGACAAGCACCGCCTCCTTCATCACCTGTTCCCGGAATGCGGGGCGAAGAGTTTCCGGTTCACCCAGGTCCACCGGGCGATTCAAAATCTTTTCCAGGTAAACCTTGATGCTTAAAAAATCCAACAGCGTAAACGAACGTGTACTGCGGTCGATTTCGACCAACACATCAACGTCACTATCCGCGCGGTTTTGGGCACGCGCAGTGGAACCAAACACCCATAAATGGAGCACCCCCATCCGGTGCAATTCATGGAAGTGTGCTTGGAGTATCGCCAGCACTTGGTCGCGCTTCATGACCTTATTGTAACCGACCTGCTCACTCCACCACCGGCAACGACACACTCATCCCGCAGGCAGATGCTTGAGCCGGGGCGACAGGGGTCATCGGTTCAGCTTCATGTTCCACTTCATCAAACGTGGTATAGGGCAAGTCCAAATCGCGCAACATCTGATGGTCCTGCTCCGCGGGCCTGCCGAAGGTGGTCAGGTAATTACCCACCATGGCGCTGGACGCCCCGGCAAAAAACATCCAGCTTTGCAGGTCACGCAAAATCTTTTCCCGTCCCCCGGCGATCTTCAATTCCTGCCCCGGCAGCAAAAACCGGTACACCGCCACGATCTGCAAAGCCTGCATCGGGGTCAGGTCCGGGTGTTTGCCGTACAACGCAGTGCCCGGTATCGCATTCAAAAAATTGATCGGCACCACATCCGCGCCCACTTCCCGCAACGCCAGTGCCATGTCGATACGATCATGCCAATCTTCCCCCATACCGAAAATCCCGCCCGAACAGATCGAAAGACCGGCTTCCTTGGCGTTGCGAATGGTACGCAACCGGTCTTCATAGGTGTGCGTGCTGATGATGTTGGGGAAGTTACGCCGACTGGTTTCCAGGTTGTGATTCACCCGCAGCACACCCATCGCTTTCAAGCGTTTGGCCTGCTCCGGGGTCAACTCGCCCAGCGTCGCACAGGGCCGAACCTTGCCCTCCTTGGCCACCTTTTCAAAAAACGGCTGCATCCACGCCAATTCCTTTTCCGTCGGCCCACGCCCCGAATTCACAATGCCAAACGAACTGGCGCCAGCCTTGAGCGATTGCTGGGCTGCCTGTTCCATTTCCTCCACGCTCAACTTGTTGAAGCTCACATGCGTTTTGAACTTGGCGGACTGGGCGCAGTAGCCACAATCCTCACTGCACGCCCCGACCTTGCCCGCCACGATGGAGCAAAACTTGATCGCCCGCCCGACGAACTTGATGCGAATGCGGTTGGCCCAGTAAAACAAATCGTAAATCGCGTCCTGCGGCAGGTCCGTCAGTTCCATTGCCTCATCACGGCTCAACTGCCCACCGGCCAGCACCTTCTGCGCCAACTGGGCAATGCGCTGCGTCGCTTGTTCGTATCGGTCAGATCGGTCGGTATTGATTTGAATCATGCTTATCGCTTTGCGGTTCAAAGCCCCGCGCAATCAGGGGAGGGTTATCAGTTGGTGAATCGGTTACTCGTTGAGTCGATCGGTGGGCGGTTAGCGCCGCGACTTGTCGCGCCTGCCTTTGTGGCCCAGCCGCCCCCGGCTGGGTTCTCATGAAGTCAATCATCGCACCGCCGAGGGCGGCGGTGCCACATGTCATTCCAATTCACTGTTCACCGAGCCTGTCGTTCACGTTCCGTTGGGGCAGATGTTTCACCAGCGGCTCTGCCGAAGCTGAACAATTTGCCAAGGTTTTCCTTGACGAACGGTTCCATCCGTCCCCCTCGGCCACGCAATTCCACATCGTACACCACCAGCATGTCCGCCTGATTATCGATCACAAAAAGCGACTCAGACCCCGCCCTGGTGCGGGTGGTCAACACCGTGAAATCGCCCTTGTTGCTGGTCATCCCCGCCTGAGCCACCGACGAGTGAGCGGATAGATTCATCACCAGCAAACCCGAAAGCAGCATGGCACAAATCGCCAGCGCGCTGCAGGCCAGTGTGGTGCGGTTCATCATGATTCAACTCCTCAAAAAGGATCGGGCTGCGTTCCCGGATCAACACCCACGCTCAATCACCGGCTCGCGGGCATCACAAAATCGTTGGCCATATCACGACGTTCGATCACCTGCAGGTCCTTGGTGCCCGAGTTCACCAACACGACCACCGTCTTGGCAGATTGCGTGTCAATAATGTAAACCAGGCTGTCGTTAGGCCGACCGATCGCTTCCCCGGCCACCATGACGTAGTCTGCCTTGCGACCACGGGTCTGGGCTTCGACCGGGGCTGGGGCGAAACTGGTGACCAATACCGCCACCAAGAGCGCCAGGTTCAAAGCCACCAGAGCGGAGAGGGTTTTGCCGTTCATATTTGCACTCCAAAATAATCAGCCGGGTTGCCAACCTGATGAATCAATTGCATTGGATTGAATCAATCACGGTGCCCCCGCCTTGAACTGAGAAAGCTCACAGCGATAGCCGCCGCCGCCAGCACCAGGGCGACGAACGTAGCTGTGCCCCATGATCGTGTCGGCGCCCGGCTGGCCTCCTGCGCCAAGGTCGGTAACCACATCATTGCCTGTATCAAAAGAGTGAAGCTCATGTCAACATCATAACCCGACATTGCACCGGGGCAAATGGGATGGTTAACAGGTATTTCGAATTGACATCACCAAGCCGGGAACGAGACCGACAGGTCGAGGGCCCGGGTATTTGGATGAAGAATGTGGTCAAGTGGCCAAGTGGTCAAGTGGTCGAGTTCGCAGAAAAGACAGTATGTTGCTCGGGTGGCTGTGGCACGTCTGCGTGCCACAGCCACCCGTCAAATCTGTGAGTAAGCAAAAGTCGCTTGCCCACAGACGTTCATGAATCCAAGGGCAATGTCATCACCAATGGTGGTCATGGTATGGGCTTGGTGTGCCACTGGCAGCTTTTCTGCCAGTGCCTCGATGAACTGTGCGCTATGTGGCACCGCCGCCCTCGGCGGTGAGTATTAAAGCGGCAGATGGTATCCGCCGTCTGAAACGAATCAACCGTTCGCGCAGCCAACATACCTCCGATGACATTGATCCGCCGATGACATCGGCGGCTTTGTTCATTCAAAGCACTGGCAGCAAGCTGCCAATGGCACCCGGCGCCGACGCAAAGCGTCTGCGCTAAACAAATACAATTCACTTGACTACTCGACTACTCGACTACTCGACTACTCGACTACTCGACTACTCGACTACTCGAC
>CAYRTH010000047.1:0-21536 GCA_964427135.1 uncultured Phycisphaeraceae bacterium | reverse complement strand
CTTGGCCACTTGGCCACTTGGCCACTTGGCCACTTGGCCACTTGGCCACTTGGCCCCATCTTCACTCCCGATACAACACCGGGTTGATCGGGCTGTCGGCCAGTTCGCCGGGTTTGACACCGGGAAGCCAATTTTTCAGATCGCTTTCGTGAGCCTTGTACTGTGGTTGGATGACGCGGATTCCATCTTCCATGTAAATCACGGTCATCACTTTGCGGGGCTGGGCCGAACGATTGGGTCCCGCACGATGAAACGTCCAGCCGTAGTGGTAGCTCACTTCACCCAGATCAAAGGGTTCATCGATCAACGGCAACCCCGATTCGAGCAGCGTTTTACTGATCACCTTTTCGCTTTCATCGGAAATATTCAGATTGCGACCGATCGGCACCTTGTGACTGCCGACGCTGAAGGCCAACGGCCCCATGTCCATGTTCGTGGCTTGCAACGGCACCCAAACCGTCACCGTGTTGGCGTTGGACAGCGGCCAATAAAATTGATCCGCGTGCCAGGGCGTGATCCCGCCGCCGGGTTCCTTGTACAGGGCTTGGTCGTGATACAAACGAACACCGTTGACCCCCATCAGTTGTGCCGCCAGTCCAGCCAGGCGTTTGCTGAAAACAAATTCTTTGACCAGTTCGCTGTGCCGCCAGAGGTTCATCACCTGCAAAAACGCCTTCTGATACGTCGAGCGCTGCTCCATCGGCTGAGTGTTGGCGTTGAGTTCCTTCACCAGTCGCGTGATCTCCGACCCATAGTGCTCGATCACCGCAGGTGACAAAACGTTTTTCAGTTTGAGGTAACCCTGCGCCTGAAATGACTTGGCCTGCTCAGCGGTCACCCGCATCGGGGTATTGAGTTCATGGCGAAGTTGTTCGTGCAACGCCGGTTCGATCACAGCTTGTGTGGTCATGACTGACCTCCAGGGGTTTCTATATTTTCCCTGCCTTCCACCCCTGAGGGTTGACTCTGATTATCCCATAGATGATACTTTATTAACCCAATCACCCTACAGTGGCAGATGAACTGGTTACAGGGGCATCAAACCACCTGGTGTGTGCCTGATGTTGTGGCAAAAAAATGCGTCAACACGATCGCCGAAAATCGTTTCAGGAAGTGATCCAACCCGATACCGGGTCGTCGTTTCATTGTTTTGTTCGGCCGGCACCGCAGGGTTACCGATTCAACTGGCATCATCATCCCGAATTCGAACTCACCTGGATTCAGCAAGGAAGGGGTCTGCGATTCGTCGGCGACTCGATTGAAGAATACACCCATGGCGACCTGGTGCTGCTGGGGCCGGATTTGCCGCACACCTGGAACAGCCGGGGGAAACACGTTCAATCACGCGCAATGGTGGTGCAGTTTTTACCCAAAATACTCACCCCTGCGTTGCAGCAACCGGAAATGCGCCGACTGCAACCCTTGCTGGACGCATCCACCTTTGGGTTGACCTTTACGCCGACGGTCACCAAACGAGCGCATCGGCAACTGGCGTCGCTGGCGGAACTGGCCCCCACTGATCCGCGGCGCTGGTTGATGCTGATAGATGTGCTGCTCACCTTGGCGCAGGGGCCTTGGCAAACCCTGTCCACCCCTGGTTATCGTCTGCAAACCACCGGACCGGCTGGGGTGCGTTTACGTAAAGTGCTCGAACGGGTGCAGGTGGATTTGGGTCAACACTACAACGCTGCCGACCTGGCGCGACATGTGGGCATGACACCGCAGGGCTTTTCACGCTTTTTCCATCGACAGGTCGGTTGCACCTTCGTGGCTTACCTCAATCGTTGGCGGATCAGTCTGGCATGCTCGGCACTGATCGAAACCGATGAACCAATCACCAAAATTGCGTACCGGGTGGGGTACACCAACCTGTCCAACTTTCATCGTCGATTTCGCGCCTTGAAAAAAATGACCCCTGCTCAATTTCGTCAACAAACGCGGTTGGTAGCGACGTGATTTATGTAGCCCAGCCGCCCTCGGCTGGGTGAGTAAAGCCGCCGATGGTATCGGCGGTGCCACATCGATCATGTAGCCCAACCCCGGGGGCGCCCCCGGCTGGGTGAATCATCTTTGAGAAGAATGGATGATGGATGATGTTCAGAAATGACTTTCGATTCGCCTTCTCTTTGGTTTGAACATTATCCATTATCCATCACACATTATCCATGGCTACACCGCCGAGGGCGGCGGTGCCACATTCATGAACCCGGCGGATACCATCCGCCGCTTTGAAGCCGCTCACCCGTTCGCTTCATCGCTGGTTGACTGATTGTGCGATGAACCGGTGAGCTTGTCTTTGGCGCGGATCATCCAGTCCGGCCACTTGGCGCGTTTTTGCCAATGGTCCAGTTCCGGACTGTGCAACCCCTGAACGGTGGCAAAGGCCAGTAAACGACGAAAGTCATCCAGGTTGCGCCGCCAGTAAGCGCTTTCGACCTTGGCAGCCAGATGCGAGGCAAGGGCATTCATCACCCGGTCTTTGCCGATGCGCATTTCCAATTCCTCGTGCGTGGCGAAAAACTGTCGCACCGCGCGATGATGAAACGGCACCTGGTCGGCCTGGCTGGCGCTCATCTGCTTGGCGTGCATCCGATAGTGAAGCAGGTGTTCCGCTACGAACCCGAACGTGCCGACGGCTGAAAGTCGAAAATATAAATCAATGTCACAAGCCTGTCGGTACGACGGGTCATACCCGCCGATTTTTTCCAGCGCGCTGCGCCGCACCACTATCGACGGATGACCAATACTCGCCGGTTCGAGCAGTGCAGCCGTCGCCCAGCCGACACGACGTGATGCCCCTTTCATGTCCCAAGGCACAGCCCGACCGTCCGGGTAATGCCGAATGAACCCCGTATGCACCAACACACACTCATCACCAGCCCGGGTGGCTGCTTGCACTTGTAATTCCAACTTGTTCGGTTCCCACCAGTCATCGGCGTCAAGCATGGCGATCCACTGACCACGAGCCGCTCGCCAACCGGTGTTGCGGGCAGCCGGTTCACCGCTGTTGGCCTGTTGAATCAGGCGCACGCGACCGGGGTGTGTTTTTTCATATTCACGCACATACTGCGCACTGTCGTCCTTGGAACCATCGTCCACCACGATGATTTCCAACGGCATCAAAGTTTGCGCCAGCGCACTGTCAATGGCCTGCGGCAAATAAGGCAGCCCGTTGTAACAGGGCATCACGACGGAAACGGTGGTATCACGTGACATGGTGGTGCTGGAAGGAGCGTGGGTCATAACTTGGATACAAACCATTTTCAACACAAAGGACACAGTACCGAGCCGAACGGGGGGCTTGGAGCTGGTGGCTAGGTTATACCGCATCAGGAATGTATCTGCCCAGCCCCCAGGAACTAGCCACCGAGGGAGTTACCTCTGAGTTTGTAGGTTGTTATCGAGTTCACTGACAATCACTTGGGTGAGCCCAAGGAACCACGTGCCCCGATCAGTTGCCGCCAGTGCGAGGCGATGGATTTGCGTATCAGCGTGGGCAATTGTCGCGCCACGATGCCCAGGGTCAATTCCCCCGCTTTTTGCACACGCTGATTCATTTCGTCAGTCTTCCATTGAGCATAACGCGGGTGAATCAGGTCGATCATATGCAACCGTGTCTCACGTTGCGCTTGGGCAAGTTCAGGGTTATCACGCAAACGATCTTCCCTCACGAACAAAAAGGTGTTCTGCGCATACCAGGCTTGCACCTGCGGGTCTTGCCAGATGCGCGGACGGATGATGTCGATCACCTGATATTGATGGGCGGCAAACAGTTGGACCCAATACTGCGGCCACTGTTCGTTGACGTGATGAATACCCCCCTGATGCGGCACCGCTGCGGAAAACAACACCACCGTCGAAAGATTCACCAGCGATTGCACAAAGGTTTTTGCCGACGATTCCGACAAATGTTCCGCCACTTCCAAACTCATCGCCAGATCAAACGGCTGATCGTGAAGAAACGGTTGGGTGAGGTCCGCACGTCGAAACTCATCAGCCTTGATGCGCAGTAGCGACATGTCCACTTCCCCCGCTTCAACCCCCAGCACCCGCCCGACCCCTTGTTCCTTGAATACCGATAACCAGGTGCCCACCCCGCAACCCAAATCAACCACACTGCCCGGTGAAAGCAATTGCATCACGATCGGCACCACCGCTTGCGCTGAGTGCCGTGATTGCTGGTCGCGCTGCTCGAAAAAAAGACGATCCTGCTGCAGGTAGGTCGTGCTCATGTTCGCCCCTGATGATTATCAGAATGATCGGATGATTGTACCGCCGACTCAGCTTAATCCACGAGTGTTGATCCACAAGTGGTTGTAGGCGCAATGCAGGGGGTCAGCAATGGTTTTCGATCCTTGACCGGCTCCCGATCAAGTGAAGCACCGATTCCGACGATAACGGTTGTAAGGCCCATGCCGATTGCAGGGGTCGTGCCTCGTCGGTGTGAGTCGAGGCTGCGTGACGATCGGAGGGATTACAGGGAGCCATGGTTTGTCAGCATCAAACTTGACAACCTTATCAGCCTTGGTCGGCGGTGCCGCCTCAGCCGGACAACGCACGGTCATCGGCCCGAATCGGGCGTGGGACGCCATCGCGCCCCGTGAGCTTTGGCGATATCGTGACCTGCTCTGGTTACTGGCCAAGCGCGATGTGCAGGTGCGTTATCGGCAGGCGGTGCTGGGCATCGCATGGGCGATTGTGCAACCCTTGGTCAGCATGATCGTGCTGCAACTGGTGTTCGGCCAATGGCTAAAGCTGGCGTCCACCACCGGCGATGTGCCTTATCCGATTTTTCTGTACGCAGGCCTCGTCCCCTGGTTGTTCTTTGCTGCCTCGGTCACCAGCAGCACCAACAGTTTCATCAGCAACGCTTCGATCGTGCAAAAGGTTTACTTCCCCCGGCTACTGATACCACTGGCATCGCTGGGAGCTCCGTTACTGGACTATTTGATTGCGATGGCGATGCTGGGGGTACTGATGATTTGGTTCGGTACACCGGCGACACTGACGTTGCTATTGCTTCCGATGTTCGTGGGTACAACGGTGCTGGTGGCTTTGGGCGTGGGCATTTTACTGGCGGCATTGGCGGTGCGGTTTCGTGATTTTCGGCATGTGGTGCCGTTTGTAGTGCAGGTCTGGTTTTTTATCACGCCGGTATTGGCTCCGACGACTGCTTTGCCGGAGGCGGGTCGCTGGCTGATGAACTTCAACCCCATGACCGGGACGATCGGCGCGTTTCGTTCAGCCACGCTGGGTTTACCCATCGATTGGTCAGCCCTGGCTTGGTCGGTGCTGCTGGCACTGGCGCTGCTGTCAGCCGGTCTGGCGGTTTTCGCCCATACGGAAAAAACGTTTGCGGATGTGATTTAGGGAAGTGGTCGAGTGATGAAAATTTCGAATTTCGAATTTCGAATTTCGGATTTGTAGAACCAAGCCAAGGACGAGGTCGCCGCCCTCGTGGGCGACCGAGGACTTGGGTATTTCAGATGGGTAGGGTGGGTCAAGCGAGTCTGCGAGCGGACCCACCGGAAGAAGGAAAGTAATCAAGTGACGGATTTCAATGATGAGTGACACAGTGATACAGGTGGAAGGGTTGAGCAAGCGTTACCGGCTGGGGCGCAGCGGGACGCATGCCGACCTGCGCGAAACCGTCAGCCACTGGCTGGGGCGGCTGTCACCACGTTCATGGCGGCAAAACAATCAGGGTCAAAACCATCACGGGGCGGACGGGGCGGGGCAATCGACCAGGGATGAAAGTGAAAAAGCGTTCTGGGCGTTGCGCGATGTCAATTTCAGTGTGCAGCGCGGGCAGGTGTTGGGCGTGATTGGTCGCAATGGTGCGGGCAAAAGCACGTTGCTGAAAATTTTGTCGCGCATCACTTCGCCGACGCAGGGACGGATCACCATTGATGGCCGGGTGGGTAGTTTGCTGGAAGTGGGCACGGGTTTTCACCCGGAGTTGACGGGTCGCGAAAACATTTTTTTGAACGGGGCGGTTTTGGGGATGACGCAGCGCGAGGTGAAGCGCAAGTTTGATGCGATTGTCGATTTTGCGGGGGTGGAAAAGTTTTTGGATACGCCGGTGAAAAGGTACTCCAGCGGCATGTACGTTCGGCTGGCGTTCGCGGTGGCGGCACACCTGGAACCGGAGGTACTCATCGTCGATGAGGTGTTGGCGGTGGGGGACGCAGCATTTCAGGCGCGCTGCCTGGGGCGCATGCGTGAGGTAGCGGGCAACGGTCGAACGGTGCTGTTTGTCAGTCACAACATGGCGGCGGTCGTGGAACTTTGTCAGCAGGTCATACTGCTGGAACATGGCAGAGTCGCTGGTTTTGGTACAGCTCAGGACATGGTTCGTCGGTACCTCAAGGACCAGGCTTCTCATAAGACCGTTGAATTCATACAGGCTCAGAAGAGAGACCACCCAGTATTTACATGGGCAAGGACTCTCGACGGATCAGGTCAGCCTGTGGCGAGGTATTTGTTTGAGGATCGGTTGCGGGTGCAGATGGGGATTTGGTCTCCTCGTCGTGAAAGCTTGATTGTAGGTCTGACGGTGAAGGATGAGATGGGCCGATTACTGCTGCATATGTGCAACGAAGATGATGGTTTTGAATGTGTTGTTCAGCCCGGGGAGCAGATTATCGAGTTGAGCTTTTCCAACTTACTCAATCAAGGCAGTTACTACATAACACTATGGATTGGTAGCCGACAAAAAGAAGTATATCACCAAGTCAGTGATTGCCTAGTTGTCGAAAGCGATACAACCATGCGCGGTCAAAGCTTGTTACGGGGGGCGATCATCATTCCTGGTCAATGGTCGAATAGTCAAAGCGGATATTCGCCATGGAATCAATCAGACATGACTCCCATAAAGACGATTGCAGCCTGATGATCAGAAGCGAACATAGAGAATCAACCATGGGAACACTAACCACCATCATCCGTGAAAATGCCCTCAAACTGGGCGTCAATGTCGAACGCGCCAAACTTCGCCCGCAGTATGACGTGGAAATAAATCGTTACGCCTACCAAAGCAGGCTGATTGATTTCGACATACCCGCCGAGGCACGAGTGCTCGACATCGGCAGTGGGAGCGATCCGTTTCCGCATGCCACGGTACTGGTGGACCGGTTCCCGGAAGCAACCTGTCACCGTACCACCGCATGGGTGACCCAGGGCAAGCCGATTTATCAGGCGGATGTGCAACAACTACCCTTTGCCGACAAAGTGTTTGATTTTGTGTCGTGTGTACATGTGCTGGAACATGTTGATGACCCGCTGCGGGCGTGCCTGGAAATTCAGCGCGTCGGCAAACGTGGTTACATCGAAACGCCGGCCATGATGAAGGACGCCTTGTTTTCATGGGCACGTGATATGCACAAGTGGCATGTGGTGGGCATCGCGGACACGCTCTGCTTTTTCGAGTACACCGATCGGCAACTTGATGGTGTGCGTTCGACAGCGGTTCGGCACATGATTTACGGGCAATACCACCACCCCTTGCAGGAGGTATTTCACCACAACCCGGACCTTTTCAACACCATGTTCCCCTGGCGCGAGCGTTTCCGGGTCATGGTGTTTCGATTGGATGGTTCGATTCGGAGCAACGTCTGATGACGATGAAAATCGTGTCAACTCAAGCGTCGTTTCCGCTGGTCACCTGGTTGATCCCGGTGCGCGATGGCATGCCGTATATCAGGGAAACGCTGGCATCGATCGCCGCGCAGACGTACCGCGATCAACAGGTGTTGGTGTGGGACAACGGTTCGACCGATGGGACGGTTGAGGAAGTTGAACGTTGGATACCTTCACGCTTGCCGGGCAGGCTGGTGAAGGATCAACCATTGCCGTTGGGGCAATGTCGGGCGCGGATGGTTGAATCGACGACGACGGAATTGTTGGCGTGGGTGGATGCGGATGATGTCGTTCCGCCGAATCGGTTGGCGGTGCAGGTGGCGTACATGCAGGCGCACCCGCGAGTGGGGTTGATCAGCGGAGCATTGCAGATGACCGACACGCAACTCAAGCCGATCAAGGATGTTTCACCGCCCTGGTTGGAGGATGCGGACGTTCGCTGGATGATGCGTTTCAGTTGTTCGGTGGCACAGGGGGCGGCGATGTTTCGGCGCCGTGCGGTGTTGTCGGTGGGGAATTACTTGGACATTTGCCCGGGGCAGGATTTCAACCTTTGGGCGCGCATGACCAAAACCGTGCGCATGGGCAATGTGCCCGATTTGGTTTTGTACTACCGGCAGCATAGGCAGTCGGTCAGTCATCAAAACCCGCAACAAAGGGCACGTTTGGATGAACTGGGGCGGCAGCGCGTGGCAGACATTTTGTACCCCAACCTCACAGAGGACCAGTACCACAGCCTGTATCACCTGGTGCGCGATTTCAACGATTTGAATGTGCGCTGGTCGGATGTGCAGCGATTGCGTCAATTGGCGGTGGACAGTGCGCGGGTGTGCGGTGAGTCGGACGATTATTTTTTGAATAGTGCGAGCTTTCGAAGGCAGTACAACAACCTGTTGACGCGCTGGTTGAAATCGAGGCCGGGTGTGGCGCAGGCCTGGCCGATGCTGCGCTGGGCGGGCCGGTTACCCGGACCTTGGCGCAAGGCGGCGTGAGGGTAAAAGTGGCTGCGAATGGGGTAATTGGTGCGGTTAAGCACATGTCGGTTTATGCCGATGGTATCGGTGATGAGGGATAAAGCGAACATAACGACAGGCCGGTCGCCTGCACAAGGCGGACGTGTCCCCACGGTGACGGTGCTCATGCCGTTGTACAACGCCGTCCCGTTTCTGGCGCAGGCGATCGAAAGCATTTTGGCGCAGTCGTACACCGATTTTGAACTGCTGATTGTCGATGATGGATCAACCGATGACTCGGCTGCGATCGCGGCTGAGTATGAACAGCGTGATGCGCGGGTGCGACTGGTGCGCTGCCCGCATCAGGGTGTGCCGACGGTGAATGTCGGGCTGGGGCTGGTGCAAAGTGAACTGCTGGCCCGCATGGACGCTGACGATGTCAGTCAACCGCTGCGACTGGAAAAACAGCACCAATACATGACGACGCACCCCGAATGCGTGGCCGTGGGTACATGGTTGATACGTACCGACCCGAAATTGAACCCGGCGGGGGAACAGAAACCGCCGTTGCAACACGATGAAATTGATGCGGCGCTGTTACGCGGCGATGGCTCGGCAATTGTGCAGGGTACCACGATGTTTCGCACCTCAGCCCTCAAACAGATCGGTGGATGGCGGGCGGATTTCGACTGGGTGGAAGATTTAGACCTGTATTTACGATTGGCGGAGGTAGGTCGATTGGCCAATCTGCCGGTGCACCTTTATCAGTACCGCCGACATTTTCAGAGCGTTTGCGCCAGGCGTTATGACGTGATGTGTCAGAACCTGGCGCGGGTGTTGGAGGAGGCGTGGCAGCGTCGTGGGCTGCCGGGGCAGCCGGATTTGAGCGAGGTGACTGCGCGACTGGGGGAGGGTTGGTCGCCGGCGCAGTATTACCGTTCGTGGGCGTGTCATGCAATGCATCAGGCCAACGGGAAACTGGCACGGGAACACGCCTGGCAGGCGGTTAAGCGTGAACCGATGTCGCTGGAATCGTGGCGAGTGATGTATTGGTCGCTGGCGGCGTGAGTCAATGGTGTGTGTTTGAGGGATCAGTGTTTAGGTGTTCGGCTTACGAGTGGTGAAAAACAGAAGCGGTCATCAACATGACAACGTTTTATGCACAGCATGGTGAAGATCAGATCATGACCCAGGCCATGGGGAACACCGACGGCCCGCGCTATTTTGTCGAGGTCGGGGTCATCGATGGCATACGTTTTTCCAACACCCTGGCGCTGGAACAGCGCGGTTGGCGGGGGTTGTGTGTGGAGGCTCATCCGGGATTTATCGAGCGTGTGCGCAAGCATCGACCCGGTAGTCAGGTGATTCATGCAGCGGTGAGTGATCAGAATGGGGGAAGTCTGACGTTTTACGCAGACCCGCGTGGTGATTTGTCCACGCTGACGGTGCGCAGTGATGACGAAATGAAAAAACGCTTCGGGCACTGGTTTCAGGGATTTGAAAAAGTCGAGGTGCCGGCCCGAACCCTCAACGATATTTTGCAGGAAGCACAGGCCCCGCGCGGTTTTGAGTTATTGTCAATCGATATCGAAGGCGGGGAGTCGGCGGCTCTGCGCGGGTTGGATTTGGAGCAATGGCAGCCGAGGTTGATTTTGCTGGAAGCCGACGACCCCAAACAACGTGATTTTTATGAATCGTATTTGGGCGAGGCGGGTTATCACCTGGCTCGCATGGTCGGCATCAACGCGCTATATGCCCGGCGGATGGACGACATTTGGCGAATACGATTGGCACGAGTTCAACAAATGACAACGCACACCGCCAACCCGATGGACGCACAAGCAGCTGACCGGGTGGTGCACCCGTATGCTTTTGAAACACGTGGACAGTACGCACAACGATTGATGCACGAACTGCCCCGCACCATGATGCAGGTGATGAGTCGCCCGACTGGGCGGATGCTGTTGCCCTTGAAAAAAATGTATTGGCATGCGCTGACGCTGATGAATCGACAACCGGCCTGTACGGTGATCAACCCGCATCCGTGGATGGAAGCGCTGGCACGTCACGCCCCCAAACATGAAACAATGATCATCGTCGATGGCGGAGCGTTTGACGGTCGCACCAGTCTGCAATTTTTGCAGCGATTCCCCAACAGTCAGGTACACGCTTTTGAACCGATCGCTGAGTCGCGTGAGTTGTGTGAAAACAACCTGCGCAACGTGAGTGCGACGGTGCATCCGCAGGCTTTGTCGGCGCAGACCGGCAGCGTGACGATGCACATCAACAGCGAAAAAATGGCTTGTTCAGCGCTGCCTGCGGGGGCGGAGGCGGATCGGTTTAACAGTGCGATGAAACTGGAAGCCTGCCGGGTGGTGCCCAGTGTGCGGTTGGATGATTGGGCACAACGCCTGGGCATCGAACGCATCGATATTTTGAAACTGGACCTGCAAGGCTATGAACTTGAAGCCCTGCGCGGGGCGGAAAAACTGCTGGCCAGGGGCATTGCCTGCATTTACCTGGAAGTGAATTTCACGGCTGCCTACGAAGGTGCCCCGACGCTGACGGATATCGACTTGTTTTTACGCGAGCGCGGTTACCGCATTCATAACTTTTACAACCAGCACAGTTGGACCCGCGATGGGCAACTATCCGGCGGCGATGTGCTGTTTGTAAGGCAAAAGGAAACGATGAAAAAAGTGACGCTTCGAGCAGCATGAAGATAACCGGCCCTAAAGGGCTCGGCGTCAATGGGTAGGCTCGGCGTCAATGCTTTTGAGTGGGCGACAATGGCAAGCGATGGAATATGAAATTACCGATCACGGCCATCATGGCGTTTTGCAATGAACGGGCGATGCTGGAACAGTGTCTGCCCCGGCTGTCGTTTTGTTCGCAGTTGATTTTGATTGACATGCAGAGTCGTGATGGTTCAAGGCAGTTGGCGGAAAAGTATTCGAATGACATTTACGATTGGCCTGCTGAGCCGATTGCGGACCCGGCTCGGGCCTGGGCGATGCAGCATGTGACGCAGCCTTGGATGCTCAAGGTGGACCCGGATGAACAATTCCCGCAAGCGCTGGTGAGCGACATCGCACAGGCGTTGCACGATCACCCAAACGCCGGCGGATTTCGTTTGCCGATGAGGTATTACTTCAAACGCAAACTGCTCACGGGCACGGTTTGGGGGAATCAGCAGATGACCACGCTGGCGCTGTTGCACCTGGAACGCGGCCGATTTTTGCCCTGGTGCAATCGCATCACGGAAGTGCTGCCTGGGTATGAAACGGTGAGTCTGCCCAACAGGGTTGAAAATCACATCCGACATTTATGGTGCGATTCGTACCGTGATTTGGCGCGTAAACATTTGCTGCGCTACCCGCCCAAGGATGCACTGCGCCTGCACAATGAAGGCAAATGTTTCACCTGGCAAAGGCAGTTGATCGAGCCGATACAAACATTTTGGGACAGTTACCGGAACCTGGATGGTTGGCGCTTGGGCGTGCGGGGCTTGATACTCAGCGCCATTTACGGGGCGTACCACGGCATGATTACGTGGCAATTGCGGAGGCTCGAAGAAGTGGGCAAATGGCGTGAAGAAGCGGTCAAGTGGCCAAGTGGTCGCGTGGTCAAGTGCGGGAAGAAATAAAGCCGCCGAGGGTGTCGGCGGTCGGTTTAATGGTGCGCCAATGGTTCAATGAAGACGGCGGATGCCATCCGCCGCTTTGTCCGTTCACCGCCGAGGGCGGCAGTGCCACATTTACAAACACGTCAATTCGTGATTCCAACAAGCGCCGACATCAAGCGTTCGCGCTAAACATGCACAATGACTCGACCACTCGACCACTGGCTGTTTCGGTTTATTCCATCTTTAACAGTTAAATCGTATGGGGAATTGGTCGATGTCATACATGTCGGCCTGTGGGACGCACATGAAACCCCTGTCGAGGAGGCCCCCATGACTCAGCCGCGCATCACGGTGATCACGCCCTGTCGCAATCAGGAACGTTTCGTCGAACAAGCCTTGTGCAGTGTGTTGGACCAGGGGTATGCGAACCTGGAATACATCGTCATCGACGCAGGCAGCGACGATCAGAGTGGTCGGGTGATCGACCTGTATCGCTCACGCCTGACACAGTGCATACACCAAAGTGACCACGGTCCGGCGGAAGCATTGAATATGGCTTTGGCGCATGCCACCGGCGACATCGTCGGCATTTTGTACGCGGACGATCTGTACCTGCCGGGCACACTCGACATGGTCGCACGAAGAATGAAGACGGCGGACAACCCCTGGACGGTGGGGCGATGTTTGCGCATTGGCGAAAACGATCAGATGCTGGGTATTTACGAACCCCCGGCGGAGGTTGATTTGCGGGCGTATTTGATGCACAACTGCGAACCTTTGCCGACGGTCGCCAGTTTTTATCGTCGTGAGGTTTTTCAGGCCCATGGTTATTTCGATGAGTCGCTGCAATATGCGTTTGATTACGAATTTGTCTGTCGCTTGCTGGGCGCGGGTATCAGCCCGGGGCATCTGCCGCATTTGACCAGCGCCATGCGCGAACATACGCAAAGTCGCAGTGCCTTGCACCCGGTGGACATGGGCCTTGAATTTATCAGCGCTGCCCGGCGTCATGCCGAGCATTTGCCAACCCTGCCCGAACGCATTTCGCTGTGGCGCAACTGCGACCAGCGTGAACGCATCTTCGAATTAGCACGCGCGGAAATGCAGGGCGATGAGGGACGCGGCTACCTCTGGCAACGTTTGCTGCATCGGCCCTGGTGGCTGGCCAACGGCAGTTTGCGGCAAATGCTGGTGCGTGGCGGACGCATGAGTTTTTCAGTTGAAACCCTGAACCCGCTGACGCGCAAGGCGGCGTGAGAGTGAATCGTTCAACCGCACATTCGGCAATATCCGCAAAATCGCCAAATCCCGGTCAGCCGATGATTCAATCCCGTGATGTCACTTGGCCGAAATTAAACTTGAATGATGTGATTGAACTTGTGTTGTCACGGGTGGGTGTCATGTGATTGGCTGGTGGCTGTGGAAAGTCGCCCCAGTGTGAGGTGGAAGGTCATGCGGATTGCCTTGGATGCCCGCCCCATTTTCAGCCCCCAACGCCGAGGCATCGGCAAGTCGCTGCTTGCGCTCTATCAGCACGTGGCGTATCTGCGGCCGTACTGGGAAGTTTACGCTTATCACCGGTTGCCCGGCGAAGTGCGTGCCCCGATCGTGGCTCAGCATTTTCACCCGCGCTTCATGGAAATGCCTGGCGACCGTTGGAATGCGTGGGAAGGGTTGCGTTTACCCCTGACTGCCTGGACCAGCGGCGTTGACATGTTGCATTGCCCGGCCAATTCGTGCCCACGTTGGCCGATGGTGCCGACGCTGGTGACGGTGCATGACATCATTCCGCTGGACGAGCCGCAGTATTACCCCGCGGAGCAGGTGCAGCGATTTGAAAAGGGGGTACGCACAGCCTGTCAGAATGGTTGGATCATGTGCCCATCGGAGTTCACCAAACAGCGATTGATGGAACGTTTTTCAACCGACCCTCAGCGCATCATTGTCAACCCCTGGGCTTCGGGGACGGGGATCAAACTGGTGGAGCCTGCCCGGGCGGAAAAGGTGATGAATCGATATGGGATTGCGCCCCCGTTTGTGTTGCATCTGGGCGCAGCCGACCCGCGCAAGAACACACGTCACATCATCGATGCCTGGGCCATGCTGGACAAAAACGCGCGGGCATCGTGGGAATTGGTGATTGTGGGTTTGAGTGATCAGACTCGCAGCGAGCTAATGACGATTGTGGAGCGATTGAATTTGGAAGCGAATGTGCATTTGCTGGGGTACGTGAAGGAAGAGGAATTATCGTGTTTGATGACCGGCGCTGAAGTGCTGGCTTACCCCAGTTTGTCGGAAGGTTTTGGGTTGCCGGTGCTGGACGCCTTTGCGACGGACACGGCGGTGCTGGCGGCCAACGCGACGAGTGTGCCGGAGGTGGCGGGGGACGCAGCAGTGCTGGTGGACCCGGTGGACAGTTGTGCAGTGGCACGGGGGTTGATGAAACTGATGCGTGACAAACGGCTGCGTGAACAGCTCGTTGAAAAAGGTCGGGCAAGGCTGGAGCAATACACCTGGCAGGCGACGGCAGCGCGGTTTGTGCAAACGGTGGAACGGATGCAGGCCGGGGTGCAAAGCCGTAAGGCTCAGGTGGCGGCGTGAGGCGATGAAATAGAAGTGGTCAAGTGGTCAAGTGGTCAAGTGGTCAAGTGGTCAAGTGGTCAAGTGGTCAAGTAATTGTATTTGGTTAGCGCCGCGACTTGTCGCGTCGGATGTGGCCCAGCCGCCCCCGGCTGGGGCAATCAACCCTTGACTCAACAATGCCGAGGGCTGCGGTGATCACAAAGACAATCAAGGGGTGCCTGTGGCACGCTTTGGTGCCACAGGTCATTGATACTGTGGGCAGCCCCAAGCGTCTGCCCACAGGCACCCCGGCGGATGCCATCCGCCGCTTTGTCAAACCACCGCCGAGGGCGGCGGTGCCACATCACCCCGGCGACAAACGCTTGAGTGTCACTTGTCGAAACAGCTCTGTCGGGGCGGCTTGCTGCGTCCATAATTCAAACTGGCCCACCGCCTGGCGCACGAACATTTCCACCCCCGGAATCGTCACACATCCCTTGGCGGCAGCATCACGCAATAACCTCGTCTGCACCGGGTGGTAAATGGTGTCGAACACCACAGAGCAATTTCGAATTTCGAATCTCGAATTTCGAATTTCACTTTGTGTTTCAGTCACTTCCAAATCGTCGTAACGCGAAACATCAGCGTGCTGATCCGGGTCGTGATGGTTGGTTCGCAGTTGGGGTAATTCATGCATGTCCAACGGCGAAGCGTCCACGTTCGGGTGCATGCCCACCGGGGTGCAATTGATGATCACTTCACAACAGGTATCGCATAATTTTTCAAACCGCGCGGCTACCACCTTGCCGCCCTGACCATCGAACTCATCGGCCAGTTGCCGGGCACGGTCGAAGGTTCGGTTGTACACCACGACGGTGGCACCATGATGGGCAAACCCGGCCACGATCGCACGTGCTGCACCGCCGGCCCCCAGCACCGCCACGCGCTTGCCCGCCAGTTGATGACGCGAAATCGACAACCCGTCACACACGGCATCCAGGGCTGCTGCGTAATCGGTATTGGAAATAGCCAATGTGCCATCATCGCGCACCACCAACGTGTTGGCAGCGCCGATTTTTTCCGCCAGGGGTTCGATGAAGTCGCCGGGGTGGTTGCGCTGTTTCACAAAGCGAATCAGGTTTTCCTTGTGCGGAATCGTCACCGACGCCCCCCGGAAGTTCAGTTCCTTGAACGCCAGTAACGCCTGTAAATTGCCGGCAAATGATTCATACCCGGGGCTGATGGGCATGGGCAGGTACACCCCGTCAAATCCGACGGATGCAAAGCCTGCGTTATGAATCGGCGGACTCATGGAGTGACCCACCGGCCAACCGATCACGCCAAACACGAGCGTGGCGGGGTTGATGCGATTCCAGCCGTACAACCCGCGCATGGTGGAAATACTCACCTGGCCGGGCGCGGTGCCCTGCTGATCATCGAGGGTGCAGAATGACACATGCCCGCCGAATTTTTGGGCCAGCACACGGGTGAGTAAACCTGTTTCACCCATGCCCAGGGCGATGGTGGGTTTTTGGCGCTGATGCAGAATTTTCAAAAGATCGAGACTGTCGCGCAGGTCACCGGGCGGACATGCCCAGACGATTTTTTGCACCCGTGCAGCGGGGGCGATGGTCATGGCTTCGAGTCGTGCTGTCAGGTCAGCAGGGCGCGATTGAAAGTCATGACTGGACAAAATCAACTGCGTGGGTTGCGGCCGTACTGCGGAGGGATGATCGACCACCAGGTGTACTTTTTGCCGAAGGTTGGCAGAACGCTGGTACGCGGCCAATTCGATATCGAGGTAAGCCGGGGGGTGCTCGGCTAAACCAGCGTGTTCGATAATCGACAGGCGTGATTGTTCATCGCCCTCGTACAAACCGCCTTCCCAGACCGGGCGGCAGGTGAAAATGCAAGGCAAAGGACAGCGATTCACCAGTTCCACCACCGCCGCCAACTTCGCGGGTGATGGGGGGCCGGGTTCGAAAAAAGGGTCGATCCGTAATTCCACCAAATCGGCGCCAGCCTGCTGGGCGCGATGCGCATCGCCCAGGGCTGTGGTGAGGTCATGCACGAAAATCGACACCGCCAGTTTGCTCATAGCCAACAGTGTAGCCGAGTCGTCGGGGGCCAAGCCGCCAGACAGAAAGGAATGGGCCACGAAGGCACGAAGGACACGAAGGGGAGTCAATCCAGGGAAAAGGGGTTTCCAAAACTACCACTCAAAGTACAGCATTCTTCATTTCATCGTTCATGAGGATTGCCTTGACCAGTAACGATGGCCAACCGTCATTCATCGGCATGTTTGCACCGCAGAGAACGCGGAGAACGCAGAGAAGCAAGGGGTTAGGTGCTTGGAGCTGGTAGCTGGGTAAACCGCAATTGAATCTGCCCAGCCCCCAGCTACTTTGTATCTTCGTGGCCCATTCTGCAGGGTACGAGTTGTCATGTCTCTGCGATCAACTTCTTTGAGGTTCAATGAATGCGTTTGCCCTGCAAGGCGGTCGTACATTGTACGACTTTCAATTGACCGTTGACTTGCGCGGGTCTATATTGCCGGGTATGAACCTCAATACCAAGAAGATTCGTCATGCGGTGGGGTATGCGTTGACTGCCGCGGCGGTGGTCGGATTTGCCGGTTGCGCCGGGCCGATGGACCGGGATGCGGAAACCGCCATGCGAGAGCAAATGCTCAACGCCCATCGTCGGCTGGTGCAGACGGTTGCCCCCGGCCCGGTGCTGGAACTGTCGCGCAGTGTGTCGGAAGTGGACAACGATCTGTCGCCCGAGCGCAAAGCTGAACTCGATCGTTTGTCGGGCATCGGTTCATATGCCCAGCAACCCCTGTCCGTCGGCGACAGTCTGCTGGGTCCGTCGCAGCAACCCGGCGACACGGTGAAACTGAGCCTGCAACAGGCCGTCGAACTGGCGGTCAAACACAACATCGAATTGCAACAAGCCCGGCTGGTGCCTGCCATCAGCCAAACGCAGGTGACGCAGGCCGAGGCTGCCTTTGATGCGGTGTTTTTCACCACCGGCAACCTGGCGCGCAACGATGAGCCTCGCTTGCCGGGCGCTTTCAGTTCGCCGTTTCAAGTCACCAACACCGACAGTCTGACCACCGGCATTCGCAAGCCGTTGACCACCGGCGGACAGGTGATTGTGCAAACCAGCCTCGCCCGCACCTTCAGCAACCCCGTCATCGTCGCTGGCACCCCGGCGGAAGGATACAGCGCCAACATCGAACTGGGCATCACCCAACCGTTGTTGCGCGGCTTTGGCACGGATGTCGTGCGTTCACAAATCGTATTGGCGGAAAGCGGCAAACAACAAAGTGCCTACGACTTGAAAAGCACCTTGCTGCAACTGGCTGCTGCTGCGGAACAGGCTTACTGGAACCTTTACCAGGCCCGGCAGCGGGTGATGATTCAACAGCGCCTGCTGGACCGCACGATGGAGGATTACCAGCGGATCAAGCAGCGCGAAGCTTTCGACGTCAACCCGGTGCGCAAGACCGAAGCCGGGTCGGTGGTGGAATTGCGTCGTGGTGATTTGATTACAGCCCGGCAGCAGGTTCGGGCAGCCAGTGACAACTTGAAGCGATTGATCGGTTCGCCGGAGTTGCCCTTGTCGGGTGAAACGTTGTTGGACCCGTTGGATGCACCAGCCGACGCACCGATTCAGTTCAGTTTGCTGGACGCGGTGACCACCGCCATGCGTCATCGGCCGGAATTGCAAAAGGCGCTGTTGCAGATCAAGGATGCGTCCGTGCGTTTGCGTGTGGCCGACAACAGCCGACTGCCGCTGCTGAACCTGGAAGCATCGATGCGTTATCAGGGCGTGGGGCTTTCCGAGGGTCGGGCGTACAGTGATTTGAACGATGGTGATTTTGTGACGTATCTGCTGGGCATGCGTTTTGAGGTGCCGATTGGCAATCGTGGGCCCGAAGCGCTCTTTGAACAGCGCACCTTGGAACGCCGGGCGTTTTCACTGGCGTATCAGCAGCAGGCGCAGGATGTGACGTTGGAAGTGAAAAACGCGATGCGGCGGTTGCACACATCGTATGAACTCATCGGCGTGGCCAAGGCGGCTCGTCGCGCGGCAGCAGACAACCTGCGCTCGTTGGAACGACAGGAAGAAGCAGGCGTGGCCCTGACCCCCGAATTTTTGCTGGACTTGAAATTGCGCAGTCAGGAGCGCGTGGCCGAAACGGAGTTGCGCGAAGTGCAGGCTTTGGCGGATTACAACGCAGCCGTGGCCGACTTCAATCGCACCACCGGCACCCTTTTGGAACGCAACGGCATTGTGCTTGAATTACCGGAAAGCCCACGATGATTGGCAGCACCTCGGGTTGCCACCCGCGGCTATGCAGAGTTCATTGAATTGACCCAGTGTCGATTGTGATGATGGTTCATCACGAAAGAGGCAAAAACGCCCCCGGTTCGCCGAACTGGTCCTTGTCCTTGTTTTTGACAAAACGTTGGGTTGGGTCCACCCGCACCTGTGGGCCGGTGGCTGTGTCCACCAATGACAGGTGACAACGTTCCAAGGGTCGCTTGGCTTTTTGTTGATCGTCAACGTTGATGCCTTGCTGCGTGAATCGGCTGTGGTGACAGGGGCACGAAAATTCACCGGCTTTTGGGTCCCACCCGACGGGGCAGCCGTTGTGTGTGCACACACTCGACAACACGATCAGCTTTTGCCCATCACTGACCACCCACACCCCTTTGCTGCGATGCTGGTTGTAAACGCCCGGTTGCCGATAATCAGCAAGTGCGCCGATGTTGAACGGCTCGGTCGCCAAGTCCCCGGCTTCGTGTTCACCCAGCGGTGCATCCTTTTTGCGTTTCTGCGCCAAAAGGTCGCTGGGTAAAACCGTTAATGCGAGGGTCAGCCCGGCTGCGACGGTGAATTGACGACGCGTGATGGGTTCCATGTCTGATCGTAGGCCGAGGTATGTCGTGTTGACTGCAATAATTTCAAGGCGATGTGTTTGCCGATGGTTACGGGACGCTGTTTGTCGTATTGGTGGGCATATGGTCGATGATGTTGGGGTCCAGTGACTTGCAATGTTGACGCCGAGGGCTTTAGCCCCGGCTTGAATGATAACAATGAGCTGAATAGTGGTGATATTTGACAATCAACCGGCCCTAAAGGGCTCGGCGTCATGACGAAGAAGGAACACCGCCCTGACCACGGAACTGAGTCAACCCGCAACCGTAGCTGCTGACAAGGCTGGTCAAGCCGACCAACCTGTAAGTGCTGTTATTTCGCCGACCCCGACCCGTGCCCGGTCGCGCATTGTCAAAATCAATGCACCCAGTCTGCCTTCGGCCCACATCAACGGCAAACCAGCTTCAGCCGGTGTGCGATCAGGTTCATCATCACTACCTGCGCATCTGCCATCTGATTTTCCGCCCCAGGCTGTGCCGATGCTCGATCCGATTGTGCAGTTCTTGTCGTACTGTCGCATCGAATGCGGCTTTGCTGAAAACACCATGAAGGCATATGCCGCCGACTTGGACGACCTGCTCCAGTACATGCTTGACCATCGGTATTACAGTTGGTCGGAACTAACCCTCGAACGCATCGCCGAGCACCTGCGTGAACTCGATGGCAAAAAAATGGTGGTCAGCAGCATTGCCCGGCATGTGGCGACGATCCGTGTATTCTGCCGATTTTTGGAAGCGCGTCAGTTGGTGGCGCAGGACCCAGCCGAACTGATGACCCAACCCAGCACCTGGCGCACGGTGCCGGGCGTGTTGTCGGTGACTCAAATGAAACGGCTGCTGGTGACCCCTGCGGAAGGCGAGCGGCTTTGGCTGCGTGATCGGGCGATGTTGGAATTGCTTTATGCCGGGGGCTTGCGCGCCAGTGAAATCGCCGGGCTGACGGTTGATCAGGTGCTGGCCGACCTGGGCGTGGTCCGCGTCATCGGCAAGGGCAACAAAGAGCGAATCGTCCCCATCGGCAAACCGGCGCTGGCCGCCATCGCCCAATATCAAACCGAGCTTCGACCGCGACAGGTGAAGGAAAAATCACCCAAACACCGGTTGTTTTTGTCCAGCAGGGGCAAGGGCATCACCCGCATCATCGTCTGGCAGGTGGTGGTCAAACATGCTCGTCGAGCCGGGCTTTCGCAAGTGCATCCGCATACGCTGCGTCACAGTTTTGCAACGCATTTACTCACGGGTGGAGCCGACCTGCGCGTGGTGCAGGAATTACTGGGCCACTCCAACATCGCCACCACACAGATTTACACGCATGTCGATCGCAGCCGACTGAAACAGGTGATCAATCAGTTTCATCCGCGCGAACGCAAAACAGGGTGAATGAACTCAATCCTGAACTTGCTTGAGGACAAGCAAGTTCAGGCGTGGTTGACACCCCTGACCCTGTGGCCACGTCCATTGCATCACGCCTGAACTTTACGTCCGCGTGATTCACCCAGCCGGGGGCGGCTGGGCTACAACATCACTCTATTTGTGGCACCGCCGCCCTCGGCGGTGGTTTAAAAAGCGGCGGATGGTATCCGCCGTGTTTATTCAATCACGTAATCCATCAGCGAACACCACGGACCGCCGATGACATCGGCGGCTTTGTTCACCCAGCAGGTGCGCCCCGGGGGCGGGGTCTGGTCCACATCCGACGCGACAAGTCGCGGCGCTAACCAGTGCGCCGACGCAAAGCGCCGGGGGCCGCGCTAAACAAATACAATCACTTGGCCACTTGGCCACTTGGCCACTTGGCCACTTGGCCAC
>CAYRTH010000046.1:0-21918 GCA_964427135.1 uncultured Phycisphaeraceae bacterium | reverse complement strand
TTGGTACCTGCCACCATCATCGCCAGGTCCAGCACGACGATGCGACGATCCGCCAATATTTCCGGTACATCCTTGCTGATGATGCGTTGAGCCATGCCCTCGACGATCGCGGTTTTGCCCACACCCGCCTCGCCCAGCAGCACCGGGTTGTTCTTGGTTCGCCTGCACAAAATCTGCACCAGTCGTTCGATTTCTTTTTCACGACCGATCACCGGGTCCAGTTGCCCTTCGGTGGCCAGTTCGGTCAAATCGCGCCCGAACGAATCCAAGGCCGGCGTCTTGCTTTTGCCGCCCTTGCCGCCCGGTGCACCGCTTGCTTCACCTTCCCCGCCGCCCGCACCCGCACCAGCCGGTTGATTGCCCTTGGCGGTGTCTTCCGGGTCCACGCCGGCGCCCAGCAAACTTAAAATTTCTTCGCGTACTTCTTCGAGTTTCAAGCCCAGGTTCATGAGCACCTGCGCCGCCACGCCTTCCTTTTCGCGCAGCAAACCCAGCAGCAAATGTTCCGTACCCACATAATTATGATTGAGGTTGCGTGCTTCTTCAATCGCATACTCGATCACCTTTTTGGCGCGCGGGGTTTGCGGCAGCTTGCCCATCGTGACCATCTCCGGCCCCGACTTCACAAGCTTTTCCACCTCCATACGCACCTTGCGCAGGTCCACATCCAAATTGCGCAGCACATTCGCCGCCACGCCCGAACCTTCCTTCACCAGCCCAAGCAGTATGTGCTCGGTGCCGATGTATTCATGGTTGAAGCGTTGCGCTTCCTGATTGGCCAGGGCCATCACTTTGCGGGCACGGTCGGTAAATCGTTCAAACATGACTTGGCTCACATCACTGAGGGTGTCGCTCTTGGCGAAGGCTCCGGCGGAGGGCATCGATCAACGTCGATGATGTTGGAGCAGTCGCTACCGGGGATTCTACGCCACATCCCTGATCCAGCAACCACAATGCCACAACACATCCGTCAATATGTCGGCAGAATCCGCCAGATACAACAGCCTAATCCCAAGGCATCCCCCAATACACCCTCCGGCAGTTCGTCCATAACAACCGCAAATTACTGCTGGATTCCAATTTCATCCCGCACTGCATGTTGCAATATCGCACTTGAACAGGTCGCCTTTGATCACCCATCGCAAAGACAAATATCACCTGCCAGAGCGACAGATGAAGCCCAAATTAGCCAACCTTGGCAGATCACCTATCTCATCACTCTGGTGTGTCCTCCTCTGAACTCCGTCAAAAGATATCGCCATAACCTTTCGCAAGTATTCAAGTACCCCCGTGACAATCCCGATACGTACAAGGTATCGCCTTTGGAGTAAGGGTATTGAATCCTTTCACCATCCCACATTCTCAGACCGGTCGGCCCCTGGCGCGACGTTTCTGGTCGCTTGAGCAGCTCCAGGACCACCTGACCAACCTGGAAACCCTCCAGGAACAGATCATTCAATCCCAGGTCCAGCACCTGGATGAGCTGGCCACGCTCAATCGCATGGCTGCCGCTTTATCGGAACGGCGCAGCTTCGATGAAGTGATCAACGACACCTTACAAGAGGTGTACATGATCACCGCCTGCAGGGAAGCATGGGTCATCGATTCCACCCCCACCGAACCCATCGGCTCGGTCCACTGCCTTAACGACCCGGTCATTGGTCACTCGGACCTGCCCAAAGCCGTCGTTCACCTGGCACGCATGATTCACACCGACGCGGACGCGAAAATCCGCGTGCTGGGCCGTGGCAAATCCTCCAGCATCGAAGGCCTGCTGGTCGCCTTCCCCATCCTCACCAACAAACACCTGCTGGGCTGCCTGGTCGTGCATTGCGTCGAACACGACATCACCGGCGACGAACACACCCTCAAACTCATTCAGTCGATGCTTCGGCAGACGGCTGTCGCCTGCGAAAACGATCGACTCGTCGAAGCGGTCGGCGCGATGATGATCGAATGCGTTTACGGCTTCGCCCAAGCCATCGAATCACGCGACCCGTACACCGGCGGCCACGTGCAGCGCGTCACCGCCTTTGCCCTGCTGCTTGCCAAACGACTGGGCATGACCCAACGCGACCGGGCCATCATTCAAATCGGCGGTCTGCTGCACGACATCGGTAAAATCGCCGTGCCGGACGCCATTCTGCGCAAACCCGGCAAACTCGAACCGCAGGAATTTGAAATCATCAAAACCCACCCGGTCGTCGGCTACGACATGATCAGCCAAATCCCCCACCTGGGCGCAGCCCTGGCGGTGGTTCGGCATCATCACGAACGGTGGGACGGCAAAGGTTACCCCGACGGCCTGATGGGGCAGCAAATACCGCTGGTCGCCCGCGTGCTGGCCATTGCCGATGCCTTTGATGCCATGACTTCGAGCAGGCCCTATCGACCTGGCATGTCGTTCGAAGGCGCGATGCAGGAAATCGCCAATAACGCCGGCAAACAGTTCGATGCCGAGTTGGCGCATCGCTTCGTGCAGATGCAGGCCAAGGATTTTGACCTGGCGGCGCTACAGATGGCCGACTGGTGCAACTCACACGATCACCCCGGCACGGTCAACGTCACCGAACTGCTTGAACTGGACATGAAACGACTGCCTTACCGTCGTCGCTCGCAAAGCTCAACCTGGCAACGCCCCGTCACCGAAAAAACCCGTGGCGGCAGCGACATGACCATGATGGGTGGCTCAGCCATCGGCGATTCCGCTGCAGCGACGGACAAACCCGACGCCGGTTCACCACCCTTACGCATCACCGCGTGAGTGCATCAAGTGGCCAAGTGGTCGAGTGGTCGAGTGTATGAACCAAGCCAAGAACGAGGCCGACCCCGGGGGAGGCCGTGGGCTTGGGTATTGGTTGACTGAGCGATTTGGTCATTTGGCGGATTCTTCTTTACAAACGCCTGAACTTCACAAGCGTGTGGATCACACACGCTTTCCTCATGAGTGAAGTTCAGGATTGTATTTCCAACCACAAGCATGCCAACCAATGAACATACAACGATCATCAACCACCGGTCATTGACCGGTGGCTAAGTGACTGCATCACTTGTTGTATTGATATGACATGTCAGCGAATTGCTGACGTTGGAACCAACTGCAATTGCCCTTATCATCTGCCCCATGAATATTCTCATCATCGGCAGTGGTGGTCGTGAGCACGCGTTGGGCTGGAAGCTGAAACAATCACCCCAATGCGGCAAACTTTTTTTTGCCCCCGGCAACGCCGGCACCGCAACCCTTGGCACCAATGTGCCGCTGAAAATCACCCCAGTCGATACCAAAAATGCCGATGCCATCGACTTTTTCTGTCGGCAGGAAAAAATCGAACTCATCGTCGTCGGCCCGGAAGACCCTCTGGCTGAGGGCTTGGTCGATCGTTTGCAAAAACCGGGACGTTACGTGTTCGGCCCGGTGGCACAGGCAGCCCGCTTGGAAGCTGACAAAGGGTTTTCCAAACAACTCATGCGCGGGGCCTCGGTGCCGACTGCTGAGGCACGTATTTTTAATGATGCACAGGCAGCCTTGGCGTATGTCAATAGCAGGGACACCGGCATGGTTGTCAAGGCGGCGGGTTTGGCCAAGGGTAAAGGCGTCATGGTCTGCGACACGCCCGATGAGGCGGCCAGGGCGGTGGAACAGATCATGGTGAAAAAAGCCTTCGGCAGCGCAGGGCAGAGCGTCGTGATCGAAGAAAAACTCATCGGACAGGAAGTGTCGGTACTGGCACTGGTCGATGGCCGAAATATTTTCGTGCTCGACCCGGCTCAGGATCACAAACAGGTCGGCGAAAACGACACCGGCCCCAACACCGGCGGCATGGGTGCTTATTCCCCCACCCCCCTGCTTTCGGAGGAAATGCTGGCGCGCATTGAAAGACAGGTGCTCGTGCCGACGGTCGATGCCCTGCGCCGCGATGATGTGCCCTATCAGGGCGTGCTCTATGCAGGCATGATGTTGACACCGGGCGGGCCCAAAACCCTTGAGTTCAACTGCCGATTTGGGGACCCGGAAACGCAGGTGCTGATGATGCGGCTCAAGGCTGACCTGTTGGAGGTGATGGTCGCCACATGCACGGGCAAACTCGATGAAGTCGATTTATCGTGGGACCCACGCTGCTGCTGTTGCGTGGTCATGGCCAGCGGCGGCTATCCGGGTGATTACAAAACAGGGTTGCCAATCACGGGATTGGATGAGGCGGGCAAACAACCAGGCGTGGTGGTTTTTCATGCGGGAACGATGCTGGATAAACAAGGCAAAGTTGTCACCGCTGGCGGACGGGTGCTTTGCGTTTGCGCATTGGGGGATGATTTGAAAGAAGCGCAAACCCGCGCCAACGCAGCCTGTGCCATGATTCATTTTGAAGGGGCACACTACCGCAAAGACATAGGCTTCCGGGTGATGGGAAAATAGGTCGTGAAAAGCATCCATATTAAAATCGATTTCAATGTTGATGATCGTTGGAGTCCCGTGTACGCTTTACTGGGGCGACTTACTCCATTGGAAGACGCCATCTTTTTGAATCATATTCCGTTTGACTTTTCGATTGACATGTCTCGTTGTGGCTACCTTGGACCCGATGGCGCCGTCTTGCTGGCGAGATTACGCTTGAGTGGTGCTGCGAAAAATTGTCGATTTACAACAATACAGATACCTAACTCGCCGATAGAGTTAAAGCATTTTTTCCACTACAGTGGTTTACAGCATATCTTGGAAACTGGTCGTTTGGTACATCCGGAAGATAGATTACCGCACCCTGTAATCCCACTACGACAGTACAGAATTTCAACCTTTCAAGACGCAGATCCCGTGATTGGACTGATTCGTCAACATGAAAAACTCTCGGAAGATGATGCCGAATACATGCGTATCTGCGTCAACGAGGTGTTACAGAACATCCAAGACCATGCCAAATCCCCCATCGGTGGTTTGATGACCGCGCGTTACATGAAATCATCGCATCAAGTGCGAATTGCCATAGCGGATGCCGGATTGGGTATCGCTCATACACTCAAGGTGAAGTACCCGGATACAACCCCTATAACAGCACTGCAGCGAGTGATTCAAGGAAACTATTCGGCACACTCACGCCAGAATAACATGGGCCTTGGAATTAGTAACCTTTGTCAAATCGTATTGAATCAACTGCGTGGTCAAATCATATTATTGTCCGGTAAAGCCGTTGCGCATTGTTCCAACCACAAGGAGTGGACCTATACTGAATTGGATCGAGTGTTTAACGGCACCGCAGTATTTCTCACGCTACCCGTCACTAGCTAATACATCTTGGGGCAATCAATGGAACAGCAACAAATCAATGCAGTTGACCATCAGGCATCTGATGGTTCAGTTGTACATAGTGGGTTGTTACTCGCTGAAGCAATTATCTCCGCCATGAACTCGGGCAAACACGTGACCGTCTCTCTTGTTGGACTCAAAGGAGCTGCCTCGAGTTACTTCAATGTCATGCTCCGGCGATTGGATGAAGCCTGCGGCTTGACGGCGTATAAGGAACAGGTCAAGGTAGTTTTTGATAGCATAGTGCAGGAAATGATGTACAAACGTTCGCTCGATTCATTGCAACGTGGCCTGTCGAGACAACACGAATTAATTACGCCAAAACCTGACGGTGAGACCCCTGCATTCAAATCCGTACGAACTCCGAATCGATGGGCTCGTTTTTTCCCTTGGTGCAAAACCCCTAATTGACAAAATCATGTCATTGCAACACTCGCTGATGTCGTGGTTGAGTGGTTAAGTCAATAAAAATACAAGTTTTTGTTAAGCGCGGACGCTTTGTGTCGGCGCTCTGGTCGATGCCTGTAGCCCAGCCCCGGGGGCGCCCCTGGCTGGGTCGATAAAGCCGCTGATGTCATCGGCGGTCCGTGGTGATCACTATCCAGCAACGTGATTCATCGAACCCGGCGGATACCATCCGCCGCTTTGTCAAACACACCGCCGAGGGCGGCGGTGCCACAAATACACGGATTGATTTTGTAGCCCAGCCGCCCCCGGCTGGGTCTGTCATGTAAGGCGGTGCCTCATCATCCGCGGGGGTTCACAAAATCGCCCTGCAGTTCAATATGAACCTGACTGATTTTGAAGCCCATGCGAAACTGGACCCTTTCCAATAGTTCAGGGGTCATCGCCTCGCGCAATGCCTGGCTCAAATCCTCCGGCAAGTCGATCACTTCACCGGTCTGCGTCACACGCAGATGCGGGTGGTCCGCGACCGTGCCATCGTAACGGGCTGATCCGTCGGGTCCGGGTATTTTGAGCACCAGCCCGGCCTTGGCGAAGGCTTCGAGGGTGTTGTACACCGTCGCCAGACTCATGCCCGGACAGTGCGACAGTACCTGACGATAAAGCATGTCAGCGGTCGGATGAACTTTGGTCGCCAATAACGCATCGTAAAGGGCACGACGTTGACGTGTGCAGCGCAGGCCACGGGCGGAAAACAAATCCGCATACGATTCGGTGGAGGGAGTGGACATACAAAAGTCCTCCTATACAAAAAAGTCCTCCATGTCTTAACACCTTCTATATTAGACTGTCTCCAGCTCTTTGTCATTCATCAATCTAAAAATGACTCTAAACTCATAGTGAGTTCGCAAAACATGGGGTAAGGTAATTGCATCTTGGTTTCTCTTGATTGTAACCGCGAGTGGTAGAACTTGATGCCCGATCCCCGCGGGTTGCCACCCGCGGCTACGCAGACGTATCGCCCTTCTTCATAGCCGCGGGTGGCAACCCGCGGTCGATCAATGGGCGACTTGATTCCTCGACATTAGTTGTGATTCGCATGACTTCGCCGATAGGGTTACATTTTACAGATGCCCCAACCTTCAACTCAGTTCCGCTGGGTTCACATCTTGACCTGGCTGCTCTGGCTGGTGCTGGCACTGGGCGTCAGCAGCTATTCGTATCAGCAAGATTTCAAACGCACCGTCGTCCCGGCTTATCGCCAAGCTTCACTGCAATGGTGGCAGGGGCAATCCCTCTACGGTGAACTCGATTCGATTCACGGGTTTTTATACCTGCCTGCCGCAGCCGTGGTCACCAGCCCCTTTGCCCTGCTGCCTTCCAACATGCACGAAATACTCTGGCGTTGCGTCAGTGTGCTGGTGCTGGCGTATGCAGTGCATCAACTGGCGTTGGTGTTGCAATCGTTGACGAATCGACCTGCGTTTATCGGCATGAGCTTGCTGGTGATTCCCGTGGCCGTCGGCAGCACCACCGCTGGTCAAATGAACCTGCTCTTGGCAGCGAGCATGACCCTGGCCTGCGTCGCGCTGATGCACGAACGTTGGAATCAATCCGCCCTTTGGCTGGCGCTGGGATTGGCCTTGAAGCCGCAAATGATCGTGCCGTTGCTGCTGGTGACTGCGCTATTTGCCCCGATGCGTTGGCGGGGAGTGCTGGCGATCATGGGGGTGCTGTTGTTGCCGTTTATCTTTCAACACCCCACTTACGTGTTGGAGCAATACGCACTTTGTATTGAAAAGTTACGGGTATCCGCCGACCCGCTGGGGGCTGGTTCACGCAACAACGATTTAGTAGGGCTGCTCGCAACCTTGGGGGTAAACCTGTCGATGAGTGCGCAATCATGGTTGCGTCTCATTGCGGCACTACTCACGTTGCTTGCATGCTGGTGGGCGGTGCGTCGTCGTGACAAACTGCATGGGCCGCTCATGACCCTCGCCCTGGCCGGTTGTTATCTGATGCTTTTTAACCCCCGCACCGAGGGCGGCTCATACGTCATATTGGCCATTCCCCTGGCGGCACTGGCCCTATGGCACATCGATGCCCAAAAACGCTGGCTGCCCGCGCTACCTCTGATTTTCATCGCCCTGGGGTGGGCCTTCAGTTACGACCTGTCACAAACCTTGGCCAAGCTGGCGCGACGGATCGTCGGCCCGGAAAACATCGGTGAATGGCGATACTGGCTCTCCCCCCTGCTGGCCCTCTTTTTCACCGGCATCGTGTTGTCACACATTCGCAGCGGGCGATGCAAAGCCGCCGATGGCATCGGCGGTCGTTGATAAGTAGGCTCGTATCACTGAATACACGGCGGATGCCATCCGCCGCTTTAACATCATCCATTCATTTCATCGGCACATTCATGCGCAGCACGATGTCACGGTTGCCCGTGGCATTGCCTCCATCGTCATTGAGGTTGGGGCCGACGCTGTAAACCATGACACTGCCATCACGCAATTTGGTGAAGTAAAGCGAGCGATCGACAAACACATCGCGCGGAATCGGTCGGAGGTATTGCGGGGACAGTTCATCCAGCCGTTGCGGGAAGTTGCCGGTGTCGCGCTGAAACCCGGACAGCGCCAGCGATATTTCACCCAAGCCGGTTTTCATGCGCAGTAAATATTCATTGCGCAACCGGGTGATCATCAACGGCACAATCGAGCGCGTGGCCAATGCGGTCACCACCGGCGTCATCAAGCGCCGTTTTTCTGCGTCCCCGGCTGCCTGGTACTGAGCAATAAAAGCAGGGTCAAACGCCTTGGCCAACTGCGCATCGTTGACCGGTTTAAGTTCACGATCAATCGCTTCAAGGGCACGGGTGGCAATGGCAAAGTCCGACTTGGCCAGGGCCTTTTCCGCCTGATCAAAAAGGTTTTGCACGCTGGTCATGACCGTGGCAAAGTTCACCACTATGGGTAAATCCGCAGGCGGAGGTGAGCCGGGCAGTCGTGAGGTGTCGCGCAAAAACAGGGCATCGCTGACATTGCCCCAGGTCGGGTTGCGCTGGGCCATCTGAATCGCATCCAAAAACATGTACCGTTCACCCATCGATGCGGTGCGTTCAGCAACGGGCCAACCAGGCAGCTTGCGCATTTGTTCGATCATCAGCCGGGCATGAGCGGAGGTCAGAGCCGGGTGATCCGCGAGCACCGACGTGGTTTCATTGGCCAGCGTTTCCAAGGTATTGCCGGTGAACTGACAAAGCAAAATCGGCGGCTGACGCAGCAACCGCCCCATGCGGTATATCACCAGCACATCCTGAATCGAGCCTTCAACGTAACCGGAGGTCAAACGCAACGTCGCTCGCGCTGCCAATGCTCGACCCGCCTCACGCATCGGCGTCAGATAAGGCAGCGAAACCTTCGGCAACACCTCCGGCTCACGACCCGAAACCATCGGCACATAAAACCTTTTACGCTCCACCGCTGCGGCAATGTCCTCCAATGCCTGCCGATTCAATTCCAACCAGCGCGCCACCTGTGGCTGCTCGCTTTCGGTCCAAGGCTTACGTGCCAGGGTTTGCAACAACTCCATGAACTGCTTTTCCGCTTCGGTCGGCGTGTCTTCGTCGTCCGTGTCGTTCTTGACCTGGCTGGGTACAGTCGCAGCAGTTTCGTTGGCTGGGGTGGTGACTTCACTTTCGAGGAACGCACGCGGACGAATAAAACCCTGCCCTGCCGGTGGGCCGATGATTTGCAATCGCTGGTAGATGACATCACGGATCGACGCTCGTCCGGGGGTGGGCAGAATTTGCAACAGCAACACCGCAGCATTGCGTTGAGGTTCGATTTCGCTGCCGTAGCCCTGGTCGAGGGCGGCCACGAAGTTGAACGAGCCGTCGGCATTGAGGGGTTCAAGTTGGCGGGTGGTGTCAGGGCCTGGCGTGGCGAAAATCGTGCCCGTGATGTGCTCGGTTGGATCGACTGCGGGAGCGGGGACGGCAGCCTCGGCTTGATCGGTTGTTGGGCCGGTGGCTGACGAATCGCCCTTGTCAGTGGTGGTCGCTGACGAAGGGGTTGTAGTTTTTTCAGCCGCTGCATCAACCGCAGCATCGATTGCATTGTCGGTCATGGCCAACGGATCAGGCGGGGTGGGCAGTGCCGCGGCAGCCAGGGCTTCATCGTCAATCACCGCAGCAGGCGGCGGAGGCGGGAGCAACGTCGAAGGCTGGGCTTGCTCGGTCATCTCCGAGTAAACCGTCGGGTTGTCAGCGGTCATACGCCTGGAACTGCTGTTGATGACCAGAACTATCACCCCCACCGCCAACACGGCCAGAGTGATCAGCCCGATGAACAGCAGTTTGCCGGCTTGATGGGGTGAGTGGGTCATGTGATGATTTTACCGGACGATCAAGTCGCGTGGTTGGCTGGACGATGCTACCCTCATATTTGGTGCGATACGGTGATTGGGTATGATCGAAAGAACTCAATACCGTAAGTGAGAGCATTAACCTCATGACGCCGAGGGCTTTAGCCCCGGATTGCTTGAATAAACAATAATCATCCGGCCCTGAAGGGCTCGGCGTCAAAGATGGATCGCTTTGGCGCATATGGGTTGAATATGATTGCGCGTTGTCTGTCGTGGGATGTGATCCATCCGCAATGCATCTTTTCGAACGTGGGGGTTATGAACCAGTCAACAAGTCCAACCGTCGTGTTCGCCATGAAGTACCCCGACCACGAGGGCAATGTGTGGGCTTGGGTGACGGGGTTGTACGATCGTGTAGCGATGGAACTTGGCAAACAGGGCATCAGTTGTTTACTGGCATATCCGCAATTGACGGATCGGCCTGCGGTGATGACCCCCAATCTGCCGCGTGAAAAGATGGACCTTGTCAACATACAGGGACCCCAGCGTGAAACGTTGGTGATGGAATGGTTGAAGCGCCATCGTGTGAAGCTGGTGATGTTCATGGATGTGGAGCCGAGCCTGGCGAATTTGAAATTGTTGGGTCGCGCTGGGGTGCGCACGATCAATTACGCACAATACAACTTTTCAGTCGGACAGAAGCCCTCGGTAGGTAAACGGTGGTTACAACGCATTCGCGGTGAGCTTGGCATTTGTCATCACGATCTGTACATTGCGGTGAGTGAAAGCAACTGGCAATTTTTACACGAATCGTGCGGCATACCACGCCGAAGGTTGGCACTATTACCCAATGCGGTGGACACACAGCGCTTTTCGCCCGGCCCCAAACCCGACCCTGCCTCGCTGGGCTTGCCGACAACGCAGGGCTATGCGCTGATGGTCTGCCAGGCACGACCGGAAAAGCGCATTGATTTTCTGATCGACGTGGCCGCTGAAGTTTTTCGTAACCGGCCCGACCTGCCGATCACTTTCGTCTATGTCGGCGACGGCGGCGAACGCGGGAAATGGGAAACCAAGGCTAACGAACTGGGTCTGCAAGGTCGATTCGTTTTCGCCGGCCAGCAGCGTGCATTGACGGCTTACTATCGTTTGGCGGACCTTTTTTTGCATGCCCCCTCGCGGGAAAGTTTTGGTCTGGTGGTGGCCGAAGCCATGAGCTGTGCACTGCCGGTGATCGCTTCAAAGGTGGGCGGACCGGCGGAAATCGTGCAACATCATCAGACCGGAATGCTTTTGGAACCCGATGATACCGACGGCTTTACCCGGGCCGTCATTGAGCTATGGGACAACCCGGAACTGCGCAGAAAGATGGGGCAACAGGGTCGGCAACGGGTGGAACAGCATTACGCTTTGGAACCGCTGGTTGAAAACCTCAAGCGACAGATAATGAGTTTACTGGGTTGAATAAGGATGATGAATGATTCCGACACGTTTTCAATATTTGCCACGAATCATCAAGGCCTGGTGGTACCTGCGCCCATTGGGCGGACCGGTGCCAACCGCCACGCAAAACATGAACGCTGAAGTGCACATGGCGGTGGGTCGGCTGCACCTGCGCCGGGCCGTGGCGACGCTCAAACTTTTTTACCATCACAGTCAACTGGCGGATTGCACCGGCCTGATGTTTCACCTGGACGGCACGGTCAACGCTGGTGGAAAGCGTTACCTGCAGCAACATTTTCCAAATGCAGCGTTCAGTGATTTTCCCTGCACGGACCCGCGTGTAACCGACCTGCTCAAAAAGTATGAGCACCTGCAAAAGTTTTATCGGCAAGGGTCGTCGGTCATTTTCCGTCTGCTGCCCATGCGTGCCCTGGCGCGTGCCCCGCGCATCATCAGCCTGGATAGTGACCTGGCGTTTTATGCACGGCCACAAGCCCTCGTGGATTGGGTGCACCAAGAGCAGAACACGCTGCATCATCTGATCGGCAATATCAGCGACAGAGAACAACAAGCCCAAGAAGCCCGCCAATTACTGGTGAACATGATGTCGGATGCAAACGGCCCGGTCGTCCAATCCGAAAATATCGACATGCGATTCAATGCCGGACTGATGTTATTGCCCACGGAAATGCTGGATTTATCCCTGGTCAATCGGTTCTGTCAGTGGCACGTCACACATCAGGGACCGCGACCGGGTTTCTGGTTTCACGAGTGGAACATCGACCAGTCGGCCATGATGCTGGTCATGGCTGCCAGTGGTCGTGCCCAGCCCTTGACCGCCCCCGATTACATTTGCGGTGCCAACGAGGCCCGCGTCTGCAATCATTACCTTTACAACACCTACTACCACACACCGGTGTTGCAGCGTATGCAAAAAGAATTACGAAGTTTTGCATAAAGCTGATGTGGCGTGTCATTGTGCATGGTAATGAACCGGGGCTGAAGCCCTCGGCGTCATCCGCATCAACTACTCGATCACTTGATCTGGCTTTGTGACGCCGTGCCCTTTAGGGCCGGATATCTTTTCTTTGCTTGATCCGGGGCTAAAGCCCTCGGCGTCAAGGCGGATGTGACACCATATTCCCCGACTTGGTTAGCGAATTTGACCACTTGGTCACTTGGCCACTTCCAACACCGGTTCACTATACTGTTGCCGATGATCGTGATGGAACGTGTCAACGATCACACTACCGGTGAGTATTCACGTGTCGTCAAGTTGGATGCCATATCGATTACGCAACTACCTGGACCAGCGGCGGATTCTGCGCGCTTTGAATAGGCTCGATCAAACCCCCGCCACCCCCGCCGTCGCCCCGCAGCGCGCCGATGCCGAGTTGCATGTGCTGCTTTGCAAACGCGACCTGCACATCGGCGTACTGGCGATCAAGTCGTTGTTGCGATTCACCCCGCCGGACTGGGCGGTGTGTCTGTCGGATGATGGTTCGCTGACCCACGCCGACCATGCCTGGATTGATCGTCACATTCCCGGCAATCGTCGGCTCACCTGGCCCGACGCCGGCGGTGAAATTGATCGGTTATTGCACGACAAGCCCCGGCTCAAAGCCTTGTATCACAGTCGTTACGCCCCGGTCTGCAAGCTGCTGCATCCGCTGCTCCTTGCTCGCTGCCAGCGTGTGGTGGTGCTGGACCCGGACACCGCCTTTTTCGCCCGCCCCCAACGCCTGCTCGATTTTGCCACCGGCCGCACCCCCGGCCCATGGTACCTGCACGATCATCAAAATGAATCACAAACCGTGCCGTCGGAAGTGAATCAAGCCCTCGATCAGTTGGCACAGACCATCGCACCCCCAGATCGCGCCTGGCGATTGCCTCATCGACTTTTCAATTCGGGGTTACTTGCCTATCAACCAGCCAAACTCGATTTGACCCTGGCGGAAAAATATCTGCACTGGCACCTGTCACTACCCGCCAGCTTGCGCACCGGTCGTGCGGGCATCTGGTTTGGCGATTGGACACCCGAACAAACCTGTTACCACGTCATGTTCGCCCTGTCGCAAACCCCGGCTCAACCCCTGGGCGATGATTACCACCTGGGCGGCGCCCCCGGCCACGTGTTCAACCATTTTCTGCGCCACTATCTGGTCATGCCCGCCACCTGCGCCCGCCTGCAACAACTCGTTGATGAGTTGCGCTGACCACGCCTGAACTTCGTCGTCCGCGACGAAGTTCAGGATGGTTTTTCAATCAACCATCATTGATGAATGTGTGCCACTGGCAGCTTGTCTGCCCGTGCCTTGCCGAACAAACACCATGATGTGGCACCCCGCCCTCGGCTTACATGATGGATAATGGATAAAGGATGATGGATGATGTACGAACCAAGAATTGGCTACCTTGCGTCATCTCTGTACATGATCCATTATCCATCATCCATTATCCATAGCTATTTCATGTGGTAACGCTCGCCGACTCGCTTACCCCGTCCTACATGACAGACCCAGCCGGGGGCGGCCCCGGATCTGGGCTACAAACACAAGTCCGTGGTTGTGTGGCACCGCCGCCCTCGGCGGTGATCTTTAACCTCAAATAAAAAACCCAGCCGGGGGCGGCTGGGCTACAAAAATCAATCAGTGCCGACGCCATGCGTCTGCACCAAACCTGTCATGACAGTTGGACCCCATCAACCCTGTTTGGGTTCTTCATTGGCAGGCGCAGCGGGTGCAGCGCTTTCAGTCGCCGGGGCGGTTGCCTCAGTAGCCGCAGCAGCCTTGTCGCCACCCTTGCGCAATTTGGCGGCAAACTCCATGCGCTTATTGGCCTTTTCCCGGCGGCGTGAAAACTGACCGGCCACCTGTGGCCCGCCATCTTCCTCGCTGACCAGTTGCAGCACCACCAGACTCGAACCATCGCCGATGCGATGCTTGGCCAGTTTCACCACACGGGTGTACCCGCCGGGTCGCTGGGCATATTTGGGGGCGATTTCTTCAAACAGCTTTTTGACGATGCGCTGCCCGCCGACGATTTCGCCGAAGCTGTTGCGCTTGACCGATTCGTCCTTGTCGTTTTTGACGACGATCTGATCACGCCCAAGCTGAGCCGTCACCCGCCGCCTTGCCGCCAGTGTGCCGGTGCGGGCATCGGTGATGATCTTTTCGATAAAGGGCTGAACCATCTTGGCCTTGGGCAGCGTGGTGGTGATCTGCCCATGCGTGAACAGGGCGATCGCCAGGTTACGCCGATCCGACCAGCGCTGCTCCGAATCACGGCTCAATTTGTATCCGGCTACACGA
Organism: uncultured Phycisphaeraceae bacterium; assembly: GCA_964427135.1. Lineage (GTDB taxonomy): Bacteria > Planctomycetota > Phycisphaerae > Phycisphaerales > Phycisphaeraceae > JAJXSS01. Next base: position 7,095 of record CAYRTH010000046.1, on the reverse strand, counting down.
TGACGCATTTTTTACACTCCAAACAATTCCAATCGTCCAATCAACCCATTTCGTGTGACGCCGTGCCCTTCAGGGCCGGATGGTTTTCTTTTTCTCATCCGGGGCTAAAACCCTCGGCGTCATCATGACCACTCGACCACTTTTCCGTCCCCTCTCCCGCCGGGAGAGGGTTAGGGTGAGGGCGCTACGTCCCTTGTTTCCCGTACCCGAGGCCTCGGTCGCCGCGGCGACCTCGTTCCCGGCTTGTTATCCGCACTTGGCCACTTGACCACTCGGCCACTTGACCACTTCTTCCTTATTCCTGTCCCGCGGGCACGTTCAATTCCGCTGGCAAAGTCATGCCCAGGGTCAGCCCCAGGTCCGACAGCTTGCGTTTGACTTCACGCAGCGAGGTCTTGCCGAACGAACGAATCTTCAAAAGTTCCGTATCGGTCTTGCTCACCAGTTCGTACACCGCCGTCATCTTGCTCGACTCCAGGCAGTTGCTGGCGCGCACCGACAATTCCAATTCCGAAATCGGCATCTTCAGCTTGCGGATCAAATCCTCTTCCACCTTCGCCGCAGCAGCAGCCGACTCGCTGGCGACCTGCGTTCCCAGTTCAAAATATTGCACGAACGGGTTGAGGTGCTTGCGCAAAATCTTGGCGGCCTCGACCAGCGCCATCTCCGGCGTAATCGTGCCGTTGGTCCAAATCTCCAGTATCAATCGGTCGTAGTTGGTCTTCTGACCGACGCGGGTGTCCTCCACCTTGTAGCGCACACGCGGCACGGGCGAGTAAATCGCATCGACCGGAATCCAGCCGATTTCCTGATCCTGGCCGCTGGTGTATTGTTCGGTGGCCGGCACATAGCCGCGTCCCTTGGTCACCTTGAATTCCATGTCGAATTCAACGCCCTTGGTCAGCGTCGCCAATATCATGTCCTTGTTGTGAATCGTCACCGAAGTGTCGGCTTCGATCAGGTCCGCCGTCACCTGACCAGGCCCCTCGGCCTGCAAACGCATGGTCTTGGGTTCATCCGAATCGACCGACACAATCAAATTTTTCACATTCAAAATGATGTCGGTGACATCTTCAGTCACGCCCTCAAGGCTGGTGAACTCGTGGCTGGCGCCCTTGATCTTCACCGAATTCACCGCAGCACCTTCCAAACTCGACAGCAGCACCCGGCGGAGGCTGTTGCCCACAGTGGTGCCAAAGCCGCGTTCGAAGGGTTCGATGGTGAACCGGCCGTACGTAGCGGTGTTGGTTTTTTCATCGGGAACCACACGTGTCGGAAGTTCCAGGCCGCGCCAACGAATACGCATGACAATGCTCCAGTATCAGCAGAACCCAAACGGGGCTGCCTGGAATCACGCGACTTTTCCCACGCTGCTGAAACCATGGGGGTCGCTTCTGTTCCAAGGCAATGTTGAAAAGTCGATTGAACTCCAACCGTTACGAGGATGACGTTGCCGACTTGTCAATGATGATTGATGGTGCTCAACTGTTGCAGTCGGGGTCGCATGACCGTGTGAAAATCACACACGACGACGCTTGGCTGGTCGGCAACCATTGTGCGGAATCGGGGTACGGTCTTCAATCGCGGTCACACGAATCCCGGCACTTTGCAACGCCGTGATCGCTGATTCACGACCCGCACCCGCACCGGCCACGCGCACTTCCATTTCCGTGACCCCCATCTTTTTCACCAAAAGGGCCGCTTCCTCCGCAGCACGGGTGGCGGCGTAGGGCGTGCTCTTTCGGCTGCCCTTAAAGCCAATGGTCCCGGCACTCTTCCACGCCAGGGTTTCACCATTCATGTCGGTGATGTTGATGTAGGTGTTGTTGAACGTCGCACGAATGTGCGCAATGGCACGACTGACGTTCTTACGAATCTTCTTCTGCTTCTTGGCCATGAGTCTCCTCGAATCTGCCGGCGTTGCCGACTATTCCCCACAAGGGACGGGCAACTCGACTCGGGGTTGGTTGTTGGTTCACTTGACGAACTCGATCACTTGACCACTTTTCATGGTGGGTCCGCTCGCGGACTCGCTTGACCCACCCTACTTTTGCATGACGCCGTGCCCTTTAGGGCCGGATGGTTTATCTTGATTTCATCCGGGGCTAAAGCCCTCGGCGTCATCATCATCCACTCGACCACTTCAAAATTACTTCATCGCCTTGACCGACTTCTTCACCGCCACGGTCTTGCGTTTGCCCTTGCGGGTACGGGCGTTGGTCTTGGTTCGTTGCCCACGCACCGGCAACCCGCGACGATGACGATCGCCCCGGTAGCTGCGAATGTCCTTGAGGCGTTGAATGTCCTGCCCGATCTTGCGCCGCAGCACACCTTCCACCGGGAACCCGGCTTCGATGATGCCCGCAATGTGCGCCAATTGCTCTTCAGTGAGTTTGTTGGCACGCGTCTGGCCGTCGATCTTCGCCTCTTTCAAAATCACCTCGGCATTTTTCGGACCGATGCCGTAGATGTAACGCATGGCAATGCGAATGGGCTTGTTGTCAGGGATGTCAACACCGGCTATACGAGGCATGGTGGGGTTCCTTCACACGTCGGCCCTTCCACATCGGGCGGGGCAACATGGTATTGATTTCAGCCTTGACGCTGTTTGTGTTTGGGGTTGGAGCAAATGACCCGCACGACGTTTTTACGTCGCACGACCTTGCACTTTTCACAAATCCGTTTCACACTGCTACGCACTTTCATCATTCACCTCTGTAGTCAAGTCCAAAGTCACTGGTCCAAACTCCAAAGTTTCAAAACGGCTTGCTGTATTGACTTTGGACCTTGGACCTTCGACTTTGGACCCTAATCAATGTCGATACGTGATTCGGCCCTTGGTCAGGTCGTACGGGCTGATCTCCAGCGTCACCTTGTCGCCGGGCAGAATGCGGATGTAATTCATACGCATCTTGCCGGAGATGTGAGCGATGATTTCCTTGTGGTTCTCCAGGCGAACACGGAACATCGCATTGGGTAACGCATCGACCACCTCAGCCTCGACCGTGATTTTGTCTTCCTTGGGCATGCACGCCTTTGCTTGTAAACCTTTGCCAACGAAAACGGACCATCCGTCATCGTCTGTCAGGTCATGTTTTCGAAACTCTGCGAATCATCATCAGCCGATCATCAGCGGGTCAGCACATCCGCACCATCCCGCGTGACGGCTATCGTGTGTTCATAGTGGGCTGAGGGCTGCCGATCTGCCGTGAGCACTGTCCACCCATCCGCCAGGGTCAGCACTTCATACGACCCCTGGTTGCACATCGGCTCCACCGCCAGCACCATTCCCTCACGTAAAACAATATCGCTGCGTTTCAACTCCGGCGTCACGTAGTTGGGCACCTTCGGGTCTTCATGCATTTTCTGGCCAATGCCATGACCCACAAAATCCCGCACCACACTCACGCCCGCCTGCTCCGCATAATTCTGCATCAGCCAGGCGATCTGGCTCCACCGCCGACCGGGCCGAATATTTTCCACCGCCAGTTGCAGCACGTGCCGAGTCGTCTCCAGCAGGTGCAGCGTCTTCACCGGCACGTTGCCCACGGCGAAAGTCTCCGCCGCATCGCCGCACCAGCCCCCCACTTCCACACCGCAATCGACACTCACCACATCACCATCCCGAATCACCCGGTCCCCCGCAATCCCGTGCACCACTTCCTCGTTCACACTGATGCACAGGTTCGCTGGAAAACCTTCACCCGCTCGATACGTCGGGTAATTTTTGAACAACCCCTTGGCACCCAATTGGGTAAACAACTGGTAGGCTGACTCATCAATTTCCCGCGTCGTCACGTCCGGCTTACAAATCCCCCGACAGTGTTCGAGTACCTGTCGCACCACCCGACCGGCAGCACGCATTCGCTCGATCTCGTCGCTGGTTTTGAGCCGAATACCCATCAACCTTTCGCCTTTGAACTCCGATCGCCCAAAGGCGACGTGAACCAAGTAGTATATCAATTACTGAATAAGCTGCCAAACCAAGACATCGACGCAATTGACCTACCCTACTTTTCTTTGACGCCGTGCCCTTGAGGGCCGGGTTTTCTGCCCCCTCTCCCTCCGGGAGAGGGCTGGGGTGAGGGCGAGCCTTTTATTCGACCACTTCACGGTGGGGCCGCTCGCCGACTCGCTTGACCCGCCCCACTTTTCTTCGACGCTATGCCCTTGAGGGCCGGGTTGTTTTTCGTCATCATGATCACTTGGATACTTCCCGCAATACCCAAGTCCTCGTCACTGCGTTCCTCGTCCTTGGCTTGATAAACCCGAAATTCGAAATCCGAAATTCTTCGCCTCACCCCGACGTCGGCATCGCGCCGCGAATGCGTGGCCCTTTACCGCCACCACCCGACGCCAAAAAGCCCTGGTAATTGCGCATCATCAGGTTGGCTTCGATGCGCTGCACAAAATCCAGCATCACACTCACGGTGATCAGCAATCCGGTACCACCCAGAAAGCTCGATACTTCCAGCGGGATGCCAAAGGCGGTGTGAATGATCGTCGGTATCACCGCGATCAGCGCCAAAAAGCCCGCCCCCACGTAGGTGATTCGTTCCATCACCACTTCCAGGTACTCCGCCGTGCGCGGCCCGGGGCGTAACCCCGGTATGAAGCTGCCATGGTCACGCAACTGCGTTGACATTTCCTTGGGCTGAAACTGTACCGTCGTCCAAAAGTAGGCGAAGAAGAAAATCAAACCCACGTACATCAGCACATACAGATAACCACGGTCCATGTGCAGGTTACGGTCCAAAAACCCGGTCACGCCCAGCATCCACATCGGCCACTCGTTGGCGCGGGCTGCTTGATCAAGGTACCCCACCAGCATCGCAGGGAAAATCATCAGCGAACTGGCGAAAATGATCGGCATCACGCCACCATGGTTCACCCGAAGCGGCAGGTAAGTCTTCTGCCCGCCATACACCCGCCGACCGCGTGTGTGCTTGGCCTGTTGAATCGGAATACGTCGCTGACCCTGGGTGATGATGATCGCCCCGGCCACAACCACGACGAACGACATCGCCAGAAAAATCACCGTCATCGGGGTGTAACCGCCCTGTGTCCCGCCACTGACCGAAAAGTTGGAGGCAATCGAACCGATGGCCTGCGGTATCCGCGCCACGATGCCCGCCGTGATGATCAGTGACGCACCGTTGCCGATGCCGTATTTGTCGATCTGTTCGCCCAGCCATACCAGAAACATTGTGCCCGCCGTCAGACCGAGTATGCCGCACATCCAAAACGTCGTCGTCCCGGCATATTCCGGGTAAACCAGTTGCCTTGACTGCACGAAGCTGAGCCAGAAACCACCCTGCACCAGACACAGGCCCAGCGTCAGGTAGCGCGTCCATTCCTGAATCTTTTGCCGCCCCTGCGGCCCTTCCTTCTGCATCTGCTTCATCGACGGCACGACCGTCGCCATCAGTTGCATGATGATCGAGGCCGAAATGTAAGGCATGATGCCCAGACCGAAAATCGTCGATTGATGCAGCGTCCCACCCGTGAAAATACCCACAAACTGAATCAGGTTGCCCAGCGCCCCCTGACTCGCCGCATCCGCCCACTTGGCCAGTTCCGACTGGTCCACCGCAGGCAATGGCACAAAGTAACCAATTCGGTAAATCGCCAACATCCCCAGCGTGAACAAAATCTTGTTCCGCAGCTCGGCAATCCGCCAGATGTTGAAAAAAGCTTGCAGCATGGCGTTGGTTAATCGGTGAGTCGGCGAGTCGGTTAATTCGTTTTTAAGGTTACTTGTGGGTTGACGCCGTACCCTTCAGGGCCGGTTTTTCTGCCCCCTCTCCCTTCGGGAGAGGGCTGGGGTGAGGGCGTTTTACTTTTCTATCTCATACCCAAGTCCTCGTCGCTCCGCTCCTCGTCCTTGGCTTGGTTCTGTTACTTGGCCACTGGGCCACTTCTTTCACGCCACCGTGGCCGTGCCACCCGCTGCAGTGATCTTTTCCATTGCCGACTTGGAAAATGCCCCCGCGGTGATGTTCAATTTTTTGCCGCAATCGCCCTCGGCCAGCACCTTGATCGGCAGCTTGGTATCACGCACCAAACCCATCTTCACCAGCAATTCGGGGTTCACCTCCGCCCCGTCGTCAAAGCGCTTGGCGATCGCTTTCAAATTCACCACCGCATATTCAATACGGAACTTGGCGTTGGAAAAACCACGCTTGGGTACTCGGCGGAAAAACGACATCTGTCCGCCTTCACGCCCGGGCTTGATCGAACCCGACCAGCCCGAACGCGACCCGGCACCCTTGGTACCGCGACCGCTGGTTTTACCCAGACCGCTGCCGATACCCTTGCCACGGCGCTTTCGGCTCTTGTAACGACCGGCTTTGGGTGTCAATTCATGAATCATCATGGTTCAATCACCTTATCTTCAAAACTCAACCAACCGGTTGCTCATTCACATTTTCGACCTGCGGGTCACACGACCCTCAGCCGAAGTCACACACCTGAAAACCACCATCATGCCTTTGCCGCAGGTGCATCACCAGCCGGGGGATTACTCGCTGCCGGCGCTGCTGCTGGCTCGGCCGGTGCCTGCTGCTGCTGTTGCTCACCACCGCCCCGTCGCCCACGACCACCACCGCCGCCACTGCCACGACGTCCGCCACGGGCCGACTGTACCTTGCTCACCGGCCCCTTGGCCTGCCTGGCCGCAGCGTCCGCCACTTTCGGTGCGTAACGCTTGCCTTTTTCGAGCATTTCGTCCACTGATGAGGTTTCGATCGTCAAACCTCGCAGGTTCGCCACCGTGTTGCGCAACCGCAATTTCGACAGGGCATCAAACGTGGCCTTGGTCAGGTTGATTTTGTTGGTCGAGCCGTAGGCCTTGGTGAGTGCATCACGCACGCCGACCATTTCCAGCACCGCTCGCACCGTACCGCCGGCCACGACCCCCGTCCCCGGCGAAGCAGGCACCAGCTTGACGCTCGAAGCGCCGAACTTGCCCTGCACCGGGTGCGGGAATGTGCCGTCCTGCACCACCACGTTCACCAGGTGCTTGCGCGCTTCCTTCTGCGCTTTTTCAATCGCCGCCGGCACACCCGGTGCCCCTGCGTAACCAATCCCCCCCCG
>CAYRTH010000045.1:0-21991 GCA_964427135.1 uncultured Phycisphaeraceae bacterium | reverse complement strand
TCTCCCGGAGGGAGAGGGGGCGGAACAGTCGCCACCACTGATCAAATAATTACGCGAATTGCTTTAGCCCCGGTTTTCGTACAACCATCATCATCCGGCCCTAAAGGGCACGGCGTCAAGGACACCCATGGGTTAGCTGACGCTTTAAGGTAAACCGGATGCTTTGATGCCTAATTTCACATCATTTTGTTCAAAAGTTGATTATTTGACTTGCCAAAACCATGGCTAGGCTATTTAATAAGCAAGCTATGGACCGATCTGAACACGAATTAGACATTTTGGAACAAATCAGCCAAATCCTCGGCGATGGGATGGAGCTGAATCAGGTTTTTCAGCGCGCCATGACCTTGCTGGGGGATCGGCTGAAGTTTCAGCGGGCGTCGCTGGTGCTTTGGGATACCGCCACGGAACAAGCGCGGATTGTCGCTGCCGTCGGTTTGACCCGTGAAGAAATGCAACGTGGCCGATATGCGCTGGGTGAAGGCATCACGGGCAAAGTGCTTGCCGATGGCAAACCGGAGATCATCCCCGATATTCGTCGCAACCCCGCATTCCTCAATCGCACCGGCAGCCGACAACTGGGTGCGGTGGACCCCAACGACCCACCGACATCGTTCATCTGCGTGCCGATCAAGGAAGGCCAGCGCTGCATCGGAGCGATCAGCGTCGATAAACCCTTTGTGGATGACATGACCCTGGCAGCCGACGCAAGGCTGCTCAAAATCATTGCAGGGTCGATCGTACAGACCATCCGCATTCATCATCTGATTCAGCGTGAAAAAGATGAACTGTTGGCCGAGAATCAGCAACTGCGCGACAACCTGCACAGCAAATATAAATTCGACAACATCATCGGTTCGTCCCCGGCCATGCTGGACGTACTGGCCACCATCGCCCAGGTTGCGCCGTCACGAGCGACGGTGTTGTTGCTGGGTGAAACGGGTGTGGGTAAGGAATTGATCGCCAAGGCCATTCACTTCAACAGCCCTCGGCGGGACAAGCCGTTCATTCGCATCAACTGCGGGGCACTATCGCCGCAGTTGCTGGAGTCGGAACTGTTCGGGCATGTGAAAGGCGCGTTCACCGGTGCGATTCGTGACAAGGTTGGCAGGTTCGAGGCCGCCGACGGAGGCAGTATATTTTTGGACGAAATCGGCACACTCACCGCTGAACTTCAAGTCAAACTGTTGCGCGTGCTTCAGGAGCGCGAGTTTGAACGGGTGGGCGATCATCGCACGGTCAAGGTCGATGCCCGGGTCATCGCAGCGACCAATTTGGACCTGGAAGAAGAAGTGCGCAAGAACGCCTTCCGGGAAGACCTTTACTATCGCTTGAATGTAGTGACGATCAACATTCCGCCCTTGCGTTCACGACGCGAAGACATCCCTCGTTTAATCGATCACTTTTTGGATCGCTTCAACCGGGAAAACAGTCGTGGGCTGAAAAAGATCAGCAGGGACACGCTCAATACGTTGCTGCGTTACCCCTGGCCGGGCAATGTGCGTGAGCTTGAAAATGCCATGGAACGCGCGGTGGTGTTGTCCAATGGCGATGATTTCACGGAAGATTTATTGCCCTTGCAGATTCGCATGTTCGCTCAGCAGGTGCGCGGCGACGCGGCTGGTGATTCCATCGAGGGGCTGGCGGGCAAACTGGCGGTGCAGTCGGTCAAGGAATACGAAACCGAAGAAGGGCGGATTTATGACCTGGTGGTCGGCGAACTGGAACGGCAACTCATCGTCGCGGCCCTGGAACGCACCGGGGGCGTCAAAACCCGTGCCGCTGACTTTTTGGGTATCAACCGCAATACCTTGAACAAAAAGGTCAAGGAATTCAACATCGACGCCGCAGATTGATGCGATCATGTGGCGATTTGGCGATTTGGCGATTTGGTGATCGATCCATGTTGTATTTTCCACGCCTGAACTTCACGTCGTCGTGAAGTTCAGGATGGTATTCAAAAAAATACCGCCAGTGTCAAAGTGCCGCTCATTGTTGGTTGATGGAAAAACAATCCTGATCTTCGTCGCCACGACGAAGATCAGGCGTGGTTGTGACAAGTACGATCAATTCGTGATGCCGGCATTTGTCTGCACCCGCGTTTGGGACAACAATTGGAACGCATGAGTGAATCCGTCCACGATGTTGATGCGCCGCGGTCCGCAGGTCGGGCGATTGCGGTGCAATTGCGCGGGGTGCGACGGGTGTTTGAGGGTGGGGTGGTGGCTGTCGAACGGCTGGATTTGGACGTGAGGGCGGGCGAGTTCGTGGCATTACTGGGGCCTTCGGGTTGTGGTAAATCAACCCTGCTGCGATTGATTGCCCATTTGGATCAACCCAACCAAGGCTCAATCACCTGGCGTGAATCAACCTCGTTAACAGCATCGTCAAATGCTGATACCGCCATCGGCCGTGATCGCAAGCCTGCGCCTGGAACCATGGCTTATGTATTTCAGGATGCGCATTTATTACCCTGGCGGACGGTGTTGCGCAATGTGATGCTGCCGCTGGAATTGAGGGGGCGGACAAGTGGGGCGGGGGCGGGTGCAACTGAATCAGGTGATTTTCGACAGCGTGCCGAGTCGGCTTTGGTGCAGGTAGGTTTGCAGGAAGCGTTGCATCGTTACCCGGCTCAGCTATCAGGGGGCATGCGTATGCGTGCATCACTGGCGCGAGCCTTGGTCACCGAACCGGCAATGCTGCTTTTGGATGAACCGTTTGCAGCGCTGGACGAAATCACCCGACAGGGGCTTGATGAACAACTACGCGAACTTTGGTTACGCAAACAAATGACGGTGGTATTCGTCACCCACGCCATTCACGAAGCAACTTTTTTGGCGCAGCGCGCGGTGGTGTTGTCACGTCGCCCGGCTCGTGTCGTCCTTGATCACGCCATTGATTTACCTGTGCAGCGTGATGGGCTTCTTCGCACCACCGCTGAGTTTGCCGGTCAAACCCGAGTGTTGTTCGAAGCGCTGGTGAAGGGGGAAACCCTGCCATGAAAAACACGTGGTGGAAAGTATTGCTGCCGCCGATGGGGGTGCTGGTGCTGTCGATGTTGTTGGCCGAACTGGCGGTGCGTATTGGTGGAATCCCCGGTTGGCTTTTGCCGCCGCCCAGCCGCGTGCTCACAGCCTTGTACGACGAATCGGGGTTGCTGTTGTCGGCACTTTGGGGCACGACGCAGGCATCGGTGATCGGCTTTGTGTCAGCGACTGTGTTCGGGGTGATGCTTGCGGTGTTGCTTTCCACCACACGCTGGGTGCAGCGGGCGTTTTACCCGTACGCGATTTTTTTTCAGACCGTGCCGATCATCGCGATCGCGCCGTTATTGGTGATATGGTTCGGTTACGGACTACGCACGATCGCGGTGTCATCGTTCATTGTGTCGGTGTTCCCGGTGATCGCCAACACCCTGGCGGGGCTGCTTTCGACCGACCCGGCTTTGCGTGATTTGTTTCGTTTGTACGATGCATCGCCCTGGGCGCGGTTGTGGAAGTTGCAATTGCCCTGGGCGTTGCCGAGTGTGATGACGGGCTTGCGCATCGCGGCAGGCCTGGCGGTGATCGGGGCGATTGTGGGTGAGTTTTTCGCCGGGGGCGGGTTGGGGATTGCCATGCAGGTGGCCATCCGTCAGCAACGGGCGGACCTGGTGTTTGCGATCGTTTTGTTGGGTTCACTTTTGGGGCTGGCGCTTTTCGGGTTGGTCAGCGCGCTAAGCTACTTCAGCCTGCGCCATTGGCATGCGTCGGAGAAGGGGGCGAATTAAGTCGGATAGCAGATTGCGTTGGCCACGAAGTCACGAAGGACACGAAGAAGAGTACGAACAATTATCATGCAATATTTTTTCAAACATCGATCGGGCACAGCGATCGCAGAAAAGTAATCGATGATGCGATAGCAACACTCGGCATAGCCGCGGGTGGAAACCCGCGGTAGTTTGAATTGGGCGGAATATGATTCAAAGTAAATCGGTTGCCTTCACGTATTACCTCGCCGACAAGCGGCGAGGCTGAAAGGTCCTCAATGTTGTAAATCGGTTTTCCGCTGCGATAAAAAAAAGGAATTGCGACATGCAAAAAACCATCGCTGCCATCACCCTTGCCTTGTGCATCATATTCGTCCCCGGTTGTGGTGAAGGTTCATCCAGCACCACCGCTGGCAAAACACCTTCACCGACGAAAGTGAAACTGGCGCTCAACTGGGTGCCCGAACCTGAATTCGGCGGATTCTACGCAGCCCAAATCAACGGCGATTACGCACGCCACAACCTTGAAGTTGAAATACTGCCGGGGGGTGCTGGTACGCCCAGTGTGCAAATGCTCGGGGCTGGTCAGGTCGAGTTTGCCATTGGCTCGGCGGATGAAGTGATCATCGCCCGCAGTCGGGGCATCGACCTGGTCGCCCTGTTCACCAGCTTTCAAACCTGCCCGCAAGGCATCATGGTTCATGCCTCACGCAACCTCACCAGTCTGGCAGATGTGTTCAAAGAGGGAACATTGGCGATGGAAATCGGTTTACCCTATGGCAAGTTTCTGCAAAATAACTATGGTCAGAACGGCGGGGTGAAAATCGTGCCTTATCAGGGCGGGGTCACGCAATTTTTGTCCGACAAATTGTTCGCCCAGCAATGCTTTGTGTTCAGCGAACCGATCGTCGCCCGTCGTCAGGGGGTTGAGCCGAAGGTTTTTCTGATTGCTGATTCGGGCTACAACCCCTACACCGTGGTGCTGGCGACTCGTGGCGAATTGCTGCGTCAGCAACCTGAATTGGCCAAGGCCATGGTCAGTGCTGTTTCCGCTGGTTGGCAGGCGTATTTGGACAACCCCAAGCCGGCCAACGATTTCATGGGCCAACTTAACAAACTGATGGATGCGCAGGCCTTTGCCGAGGGTGCAACAGCCCAAGCAGCACTGATTGCTGACGACTTCACCCAACAGAACGGTTTGGGTCGCATGACCTCGCAGCGCTGGCAGACACTGGGTCAGCAACTGGTGGATTTGAAGGTCATTGAAAAAGCGCCGCTGCCCGATGATTGCTTTGTCAATCTGCCGATAATAACACCATGATGAGTGCGCCTGTTGAAACCACCGGTTCGACCGCTGTTACTCCGCCGCTTCGCAAGGCCAAGGTGTTGTTATTGACGCACCGATTGCCTTATCCGCCGGATCGGGGCGATCGCATTCGTGCCTATCACCTGCTCAAAGCCCTGTCGCAAAAGTTCGACATGGCCCTGGCGTGCGTGTCGGAAGAACCGGTCTGGTTACAGCATCACCATCTGTTGCGAGCGATGGCCAAGCGCGTGGCCCTGCAACCGATGATTAAACCATGGAGTGCTTTGCGTGCCGGGGGCGCGTTTCTGCGTGGTCAGCCGATCACCCCGGCCTGGCACTATCGCCTTGGTCTGGCCGAGCAAATCGTGCAGTGGCACGAGCAGGACCCCTTCGACCTGGTGCTCACGTTTTGCACGGGCATGATCGACTATGCACGACTACTCACCCGACAGCGCAACACGGCTGGGCAGCGCATCAAACATATTTTGGACGTGGTCGATGTCGATAGTTTGAAGTGGTCGGCTTACGCAAGGCAAAGTTGGCCGCCGATGTCGTGGGTGTATGGCAGTGAAGCCAAACGACTGCGACGCATCGAAGCCGGGGAACTGGACCCCATCGACGCGGTGACGGTCATCAGCAAAGCCGAGGCCCGTGCCTATGAACAAAGCGTTGGGCATCATGAAGGGTTGACGGTGGTGCGTAACGGGGTGGACCTTGAATACTTTGCGCCACTGCAAGACCCCAACAATCACACGATGGTGTTCGTCGGGGTGCTCAACTATCGACCCAATGCCGAGGCTGTGACCTGGTTTGCCAAACAGGTGATGCCGCCGCTGCGGGAAAAAGTGCCCGATGCGCACCTGTACATCGTCGGTCGTCACCCGACGCCGGCCGTGAGCGCGCTTTCACAAATACCGGGGGTCGAAGTCGTCGGCTCGGTGCCCGATGTACGCAGTTACCTCATGCAGTCATCGGTGTCGATTGCGCCGCTGCTCTTGGCTCGTGGTACGCAGAACAAAGTGCTCGAAGCCATGGCCTGCCAGCGTGCGGTGGTCTGTTCACCCGCTGCCGCAGCCGGTATCGACGCCACCGCCGACGAACATTTTTTGGTGGCCGATTCCCCCGCCGACTGGGTGGTGCAACTCATGCGCTTGTTCGGCGATCAACCCCTGCGCCAAAAAATTGCCGCCGCCGCCCGTACTCATGTCCAGGCACATTACTCATGGGCCAACGCCATGGCGCCGATGGTGCAACTGGTCGATCGGCTGACGCAACAAAATGTGACGCCGCCGCCCCCGGCGGTGTGATTGCCCAGGGTAAATACACCCAGCCGAGGGCGGCTGGGCTACAAATTCACATACAACGAATTGAACATGCCGCCGCTGCCCCCGGCGGTGTGATTACCCATGGTGAACTGCACAGCGGTGGCTCATGTGCCTATTCAAGTCCATTCATGATAAATCAACAATGAATCATGGCCGACCGCTGTTTGCCGACCGCGGCCAGACCGACCCATGCATAGCCTTCATAGCCGCAGGCGGAACCCGCAGCTCAATCATTTCATCACTCAGCCGCTTCTTCGCACACTCGATTCATTGAACCAGTCATCGGGTTCCGACCGATGTAAGCAATATGATCACCGTCACACGACTCAACGGCAAGCCGTTTGTCATCAATGCCGAACTCATCCGCACGGTGGATGAAACCCCCGACACGATGATCACGCTGATCAACGGCGATCACTTTGTCGTCAAAGAATCGATGAAGCAGGTCGTCGCGCTGGCCATCGATTACGGGCGTAACCTGCGCAAACTCGTCGCCCCCAGTTGAACGTACATCACGTCACCCGTTTTGTCGCGCCATTTGAATCGCCAGCCCGATGGCCGCCTTCATGCTGGCGGGGTTGGCTTTGTTCTGGCCGACGATGTTGAAGGCTGTGCCATGGTCGGGGCTGGTGCGAATGATCGGCAAACCCAGCGTCACATTCACCGCATCATCAAACGCCAGTAACTTCACCGGTATCAAACCCTGATCGTGATACATGGCCACGACCAGGTCATACCTGCCTTTGACCGCGTCGATGAAAATCGTGTCGCCCGGGTACGGGCCGGTGACATCGATACCCTGCTGCTGTGCCACCTGAATGGCAGGCGCGATGAGGCGGGCTTCTTCATCACCAAACTGGCCGTTCTCGGAGGCATGGGGGTTCAAACCACACACTGCGATGCGTGGTTTTTGAATGCCCAATCGTTGCATGGCCTTGTGACCCAGGTCGATCGGGTCAAACACCGCGCCAATCGTAAGCTGGTTGCGCAGTTCCATCAGGGGAATATGAATCGTCGCCAAAATCACATTCAATTTCGGAGCCACGAACAGCATGGCTGCCCGTTTGGCTTTGGTGCGATGTTGCAAAAATTCGGTATGACCCGGGAAGTTGCAACCAGCCAATTTCCACGATTCTTTGCAGATCGGAGCTGTGACCAGGGCATCGAGGCGCAAGGGGTCGCCCGCTGGTCTTTGCGCCATCAACACCGCATCATCCAAAAACCGAAGCGAGGCTTGCCCGCCTTGTTTGGTGGGTTTGTGGACGATCGAGCCGAGCATGGAATATTCGTCATAGTCGAGCACGACCACATCATGCACCAGCGGAAAATCGAGTCGCGCTGAGTCATGTGGCACCCGCCACCAGAACGATTCGATTTCCGCCAGGTCGGCTGCGTAGCTGAGCAGTTCATTCAAGCCGAACACGATGAACCGGGCTTGTTGTTGCAGTTGCGGGTCGGCCAGGGCTTTGACGACTACCTCGGGGCCGATGCCAGCCGGGTCACCCATGGTGATGCCGATCACCGGCTTGCGACCGGTGGGTTGGTTGCCACTGTTGCCGTCTGGTTGGGGCGATGAAGTCATCACCGACATGGTAACAAGCGGCACGCTGCTGCGCGGTGTATATCTGGCGTGGTCGAGTGATTGATTGTATTTGTATTGTTTAGCGCGGACGCTTGGCGTCGGCGCTGTTGACGCCGTGCCCTTTAGGGCCGGATGTTCGTGAATTGATCCGGGGCTAAAGCCCTCGGCGTCAATGATGGTTGTTTGTAAAACCATCCTGAACTTCGTAGGACGACGAAGTTCAGGCGTGTACGATTCAAAATCACCACATCACCACATCACTCAATATCAACCGCTCGTTGCCACTCGCGGCTCTGATGGTTTCCGCACTTGACCACTCGACCACTTGACCACCCGACCACTTGACCACTTCGCATCCCTCAAACCCCAAAACCCTTGCCGTCGGCCAGGTCCCTCAACTCACTCACCGAAGCCTCGCTCAAACCGCGATGATGCGAACCATTGCGCACGATGATGTCGCAGGCTGATTCAAAAAACACCGCGCGTTGAATCGCTTCCGTGTAATTTTTACCCACCGTCACCTGACCATGATTAGCCAGCATCGCCAGGTTGTGCGTGCGCAGTGCCAACGTCACCGCCTCGGCAAGCTGCACCGACCCAGGCAAAATATACGGCACCCACGCCACCGGCCCGATGTAATACGGCACCTCCGGCGTGGCTGCAAAATCCGTCACCCTCGGCTCACGACAACACAGCGTCGTCGCCATCGGCGATTGAAAATGCAACACCACCTTCACATCATCACGCGCCTGCATCACCCCGCGATGAAAACCAATTTCCACCGAAGGCTTCACCCCGTTGACACTGCGTCCCTCCTCCAACGTACACACCGCGACATCCTCAGCTGAAAGTTCCGACATCCACGAACCACTGCCCTTGATCAGCAGGTGTTTATCATCCAAACGACACGACAGGTTGCCGCTGGAACATTGCATCAAACCCAGCCCCGCCGCCTGCCGTGCCGCCTGCGCCAATGCTTCCAGTTGATCCTGCGTAACGTTCATATTTTTCCCTGAAGGTGATAAAAATGACGCCGAGGGCTTTAGCCCCGAATCTTGTCGATCATAACCGATGATTTGACTCGCAAAAATAAAGCTGTGGGCAAGCCCAATCGCCTGCCCACAGCCATTGATCAACTTATCGACTTCAAACGCAACTCACGCCCAGGGCTTGCCGTTCTTTTTGCAACCGCAGATGAACACCTTCAAACCCAAAGCCTGGGCCATGGCAGCCTTGGCCAGCATTGCCTTGTCCGCGTCTTCCGATGACTTGGCGTAAACCACCTGAATGTGATTGCTCTGGTGCTTGGCCATCATCTGTTCACGATCGACGCCGTAGGTCACCGCATGCATGATCGGCCACTGGGGCGTCGTCGCGTCCCACCGTCGTTGCGTTTCATGCAAGGGCAACTCCACCACCCCCGCACGACCCAAATCCATGCACAACGCGCCACCCTGCACATACACACGGCTCCAAACGATTTCACCCGGCTTGCTGATGCCCTTGATCGTGCTGCCGCCCAGACGGAAATACATCGCCGGCTGACGCTCGCCCACCGCACCCTTCCAACCATTGATAAAGTGCGAAGGCGGAGCCGAACCGCTGATTTCAAACACCCACACATAATCCTTCACCGTCCCGCTCTGGTCCCAATCACCCCAACGCAGGTCATGCAACGTGTTCTCCACCGGCTGACCCATCGCCTGATGTACCCGATACGTCATCAATCCGTCGAGCCCGGCGCACTCATCCACCTCATTGAAATGCGGCAACGGTTGCCCGGCGTACAACACCCGCTTGCCGTCGTCACTTTTCACCGGCGGACGCACCGAATCATTCAAAGTGCCTTCCACCAAATCGCTGGCGGGCAAGGTGTCCTTCAAACCCTGCTGATACTGAATGCCAACGGTCGCACAACCAAACTCATCGGCAATGCGCAGAGCAGCGATGTAGGTCTTGCATTGCAGCAATATTTGTTCTTCAGTGAGGTCTTGGGTTTCACTGGGGCCGAGCTTGAACGTCATGCCCTTGTCCAGGTACCACTGGTACACGGCTTTTGCCTCGTCATCGCTGACCATGCTCGCGGCATACGCCAGTGCGGATTGTGACAAACGTTCCTTGTACACGCCGGTGGGGTGCAACAGCTCATCGGGAATGATGGCGTTGTACATGCCCATACAGCCTTCATCGAACACGCCCATGATGGCTTTGTCACGTTGCAATTGCGCTGCCAGGGCTTCACCCAGTTTTCGCTCAGCTCCGCCGACCTTCACTTTCGACAGCGGCACGACATGGGTGATTTTGTGTTTGGCATGACCGGTTTTGAGCCACTGCGTTAGGTACGTTTTGAAAAAATCATCGGTGAAATCGTCGCTCCAAATGGTGCTGTATTTCACGCCTGCTTTGGTGAGCGAACCATTGAGGTTGAGCATGCCCACCAGCCCGGGCCAGGTGCCCGACCAGTTGGCGGCTGTCAGAATCGGGCCTTGGTGACTGACCAGCCCGTGCAGCAGGTGATGCGAATACTGCCAGACGGATTCAGCGACGATGACCGGGGCGGTGGGGTCCATGGTGGCGAACACAGCCATGCCTTCTTTTTGCGAGCCGATGAAGCCATGCTTTTCGTCAGGTTTGTAGGCATGGGCGCGTACCACCTGGTAGCCGGCCTGATTGACCGCAGCGGTGAGTTTGGCTTCCATTTCCTGCTGCGCCGGCCAGCATTTTTGATTGGCGGTGATGCGCAGATCACCGTTGGCCACGAGGTACACTTTGTTTTTGCCGAGTTTGGGGGTTTTGGAAATTTTGGGGGTTTGATAAGCCATGAGGAGAGGCTCCGTAAAAAATAATCACATTGGGTTTGGTGAATTTGAACGAATAACAATCGCAATTGACCACGATTCAAGGCGGTCACTTGACCACTGGGCTACTTGGCTACTTGACCACTTCAATTCGGGGCGCAGCAAAAAAAGTTCGCCGATGCTGTTTCATCGGCGGCGAATTATTGACGTGGGGGGCTGGGGCGATTGGTGCGGGTCATGCCGGTGGCACAGTCAGCCCCGCGACCAAACAGCACGCCATGGGTATGAGCGTGTTTCAAATCCATGAAAACAACATACCGCGCCGCTGTGGGCAATACCAGAGGCAACATAGTTATACGTCCCCTCTGCGAGTCTGAATGATTGCTGTCACAGTCAGTCGGCTCTTCATAGCCGCGGGTGGCAACCCGCGGTCCGATGTCGAATCACACCCCTCGAAACCGTGATTGCTTCGATATTGAGCCTTAAGCACGGACGCGGTATGAGGATTCGACAACATGGATGATCGACCAAACACTGAACCGCGGGTTGCCACCCGCGGCTATACAGAAAAACAAAACATACAGATAACCCGGCTTCGTGTTTGCCGCTCCCGGCGATCCGGAAACTGACACAAACGAACGAGGGACTTGCAACCTATGCTATGATCATGAGTGTTGTCGAAGCTGCCGCTGATGTCACGTCCAAGCCGCGTCGGGCATTGTCACCGATTCATCGCTCGGAACATTGGTTGCCGATGTTGTTTTGGTGTCTTTGGCTGCTGTTCAACTGGGTGCTGGCACGACCCGATGAAGCAACGCCTCCGGCGATACGCTGGATGCTTTTGGCCATCGTGCTGGGGATGTTGCTGCTTTGGCCCGCCTGGCAGTTGAGTTTGTCACATGTCACCCCACGACCCCTGCGGCCGATTAACGAACATTTACAGATACTGGCACACATGCTGGGTTTGTTGGCGGTGCTGCAAGTGGTGCTTTGGCCGTTGCGTTTCACGGCTGGTTGGCCGGTGGAACAGACCCTTTGGCTCAGCGGGGCGTTGAGTGGTTGGTTACTGTTGGTGGGTGCGGTGACAGCCTGGGGTTATCAGCGCACGACCCAAGCCGGTCGCATGGTGGCGATGTTGATGGTGGTGCTACTGGTCATGGGTGAACCGTTGCTGCGCGCAGCGGTGGTGCTGCCGCGCAACGTTTGGGGTTTGTTGACAGACGTGCCTTTGGCCGGACCGTTACGCATGGTACAGGCACTGGGCGCACCGCCGGGGTATTGGTATTTGCAAGGCTGGGGTCTGTATGTTTGGGGTTTGCTGGCGATGGGGGCGGCAATGTGGTTGGTATTGCTGTTCAAGGGTTTTCGCACTCGGCCACTTGACCACTCGGCCACTTGACCACTTTTACTTGCTCACGGGATCGGCTCGTAACCGGGAAAATGTTTTTGTCGGTAATACTGTCGCGTGCGCATGGCATCGAGGTTGGCGCTCAGCCAATTTTCCCGTCGGGTCGGCACCAGGGATAAAGGTTCGATGGCGCGATCCACCGACTCACCGACCAACGCGCGCTTCCCCGACGCAGCGACACCAGGTTGCATGTGCTCTAGGTATTCAGGGTCATGCATGAATTTTCGCCAAGGCCCGGCAAAGTGCACCAAAGCCGGTTTGTTCACTCGTTCACGCGGCGGGGGAAAACCCACAAGCTGCGGGTCGTAATAAGCCGAGGGGTTGCGTGCCGCCAATGACGCCCATGCAGTCTGTTCCAATAACGGGATGTCATACCCGCGAGCGTAACCCCTGGCCACCAAGGCTTGGAGAAAGTCCGGGTCGTAAACCTGCTGCCCCAGCCAGTACAACCCCGCATTGATGAAAGGTACGACTTTGAAATGTTTGGGCGTCCAAGGCAGGTTACGTAGCCGAGTGCCCAGACAATACGTACTCATCGGATCACGCATGAACGCGCAACGATAGGTTTGCGTCACAGGTTGCAACCCCGCAAACGGCGCAAAGGCCACGATGTCCGTGTCGCAGTAAACAAAATCCGCCAAACCCATCGCCACGGGCACATCGACCAGTTTGACGCCAAAATGATGTTCGCTTCGATAGCGCGCCAGGGCTGGCCGGGTTTTGAGCAATGGCGCCACCAAATCATGACGTTCCGCCACATCGACAAACCGCAACGGCCCCAGTTTTTTTTCGAGGATCGATACGTCATCGCGCAAAACCGTGCCATCGCTGATGATCGTCCACCGAATCGGCTCATGGCTGAACTTCTGCAACGTCGGCAACGAACCCATCGCCATCGGCACATCCGCATGACAAAGCAACACCGCCAAATGTACGCATGATGCGGTCGCGGGAGATTGAATCAGCGACGGGTCTTTCATCGGTCCGATGCCCCGAGTTTGGGGTGCAACATCCATAAAAACAACGGCCCGCCGATCATCGCGGTGAAAATGCCGATCGGCATCAAACCAATATTGAAAGTGCGATCCAGCACCACCGCCAATGTGTCGGCCAGTATCACCAGCATCGCCCCCAGCAGAGCCGAGCCGATCACCAGATATCGATGCCCCGGCCCAAGCATCAATCGCCCCAGGTGCGGACAGATCAATCCCACAAAACCAATCGGTCCGGCCAGCACCACCGCACCGCCTGCCAGCACCGTCGCCAACACGAACAACATCGTACGCAATAGTTTCAGGTTCACCCCCAGACTCAACGCTTCACTATCGCTGAACGTGGCCACGTCCATCGCCCGGCCCAATAGCGCCAGCAACAAAACCCCGATGAACGTCAGCACTGCCACGCCCAGCAATGCCTGCGAACCGATGGTTTCATTAAGGTAACCCATCATCCATCGTCCGATGTCTTCACGCATCCCCGCAGGCATTTTCAGATAATTCAGCAACATGATCACCGCCCCGTTCACAGTACTGAGCACCACCCCGGTAAGCAGCAGCCCCAGCGGATCGATCATGCCGCGACGACGACTGGCAGCGTACACAATCAGCGCACTGACCATCGCACCCAGCAGTGCGCCCAGGTGACTGCCCCCAAAGCGTTGATACAAGCTGTAAACGATCAGCCATTGGACCATGATGCCCAGGGCTGCGCCGCTGGATAAACCCAAAATGAAAGGTTCAGCAAGCGGATTGCGCAACAGGGCCTGCAATGCAACACCGCTGGCGGCCAGGGCCAGGCCCACCAGGCACGCGCTGACGACCCGCAGCAGACGAATGTCCAGTATGGTGGTTTGCGCTGAACCTTCGGACCAGCCGCCGACAAACAGACGATACAAGGCTGAAAACACATCGCCGCCGGGCCAGCCGAATTCACGACCGATGCACAAACGTAATGCAGCCGAGAGCAACACGCCCAGCAAAAGCGCTGCGAGGATCAATACGGCTGATCGCTGTCGGGGCGAGGGTAAAGCGTTGGAAGAGGGCATGGAAACAGACATCGTAACCGATGCGATACGATTGTTGGTGATGGGCAAGTGATAATGGATGATGTACAAACCACCACCACATTTGACGCCGAGGGCTTTAGCCCCGGATCATTCGCACAGCCATCCGGCCCTGAAGGGCTCGGCGTCAAGTGTCGATGTTCGCTCGCGGACTCGCTTGACCCACGCAACCTTACGGAGCAACCGGTGCGGGGGTCGCTGCGGGGGTTGGTGTATTGGTCGCATCACCGGCAAAAAAATCTTCGCGCATCAGCGCGTCCACCTGTGCCGCCAGGTGTGGGTAAACTGCTTTGGTCAGCGCCGCAGCAACACGATCAATCGATGTGCTGGGCAACATGCCCGTCGGTTCGTTGACCAAGGCAATGCGTTTATTTTCCACTGCTGGAATTGCCAAGCCTTTGAAAATCGCCAGACGCGGATCGGTGGTAAGGTCGCCCAGTTCCGCGGCCTTGGGCGAAAGAAACACCACCACCTCGGGTAAAATATCCAGTAATTTTTCACGGTCAAAAGTCGGCGCTCCCACCGTCGCTTCCCCCGCCGCATTGTTCGCATTGATCGTGGTCAGCAACTGATGATGCACCGTCCCCGGCCCCACCGCCATGAGCGGATTGGTGCCCAACACCAGCAACACCCGCGGCCGACTTTCACGGGCCGTCAACTGCCCGAGTTTGCCCAGCCTCATGAGCATGGTGAGTTTTAACTGTTGCGCACGAATTTGCTGATTGAGCACCGTCCCCAAACTGGGCGTTTTACCCGTCGTCGGATTCTGCCCGGTCAGCCCGGCCATGAACTCGTTTTCATCCAGCAAAATCAACCCGATTTCCTCCATCGACAGCGGCGACGGGTACGCGATAATTTGAAAGTTTGCGCGATCTGCCAATTCCTTGAGTCGGGCAGGCACGCCCTCTTTGGTGAGCATCAATAGCACATGCGTCGGCTTGGTCGCCAGCAAGGCTTCGCTGTTGATGTCCATGATGTCGCCAACAATGGGCAACCCGACGGGGGCGGCATCATCATTGCGCGCCACGCCGACCAGCAAGTTTGATTGGCCCAAATCCACGACCATCTGCGACAAGGCCGGTGCCAGACTGACCAGCCTCATACCTTGTTTTTGTGCGTCATCGGTTCCGCTGATTTCGACGTACTGACCCGCCGGCTCACGTTCACAACCGGTGAGCAGCACAAGCAGGCACGACAAAAGCATCAGGCACGAGGTCAAACGGTGGCAGTGCATGGTGGTTGATGAATTGGGGTTAAGGGTGAGTGATCGGGGATTGTAGGGCTGCCGGATGCGACCTACGCAGCCGAGGGATCATCTTTGGGAGCAGCCGTCACGGTGTCATTGACATCGGCTTTTGTCGAATCAAGGTTGACTTCGTCAAACTCGGTTCCGTCCGCACTGCGCCGCAGCAATAAATACACCCAGGTGTTGGCCGCCAAAAAGTAACTGATGGCAAACGCTGCCAGCAAACCCACCAAAGCATACACCCAGATCGAAATCACAATCGCAGATACCTTGCCGGTGATACCCAGCAGCCAAAGGTCGGTGTTGTAAGCCAGTGCCCCAAAACGCGGCAGGGGCAATATCGCTTCGAATCGATCCACCCCCAGGTCCGCCTCGCGGAACACCCCCACGCTGATGAAATAGCGCGTCACCCATAAGGTGATGAACACCAGCGTGGCCACGAAAATGTAACACACCGCCCCGTACACCAGCGCCAGCACATTGTAAAAAAGCCAGCGCCAAGGCCGACCCAGTACATAGTTGTAACATCGGCTCACCGCATCAAACGCATCCGTGCCCTCCACCGCCAGGGCCGGGTAAAACAGCGACACGCTGAGCACCCACCCCACCAGCAACACCGCAATCAGCACACCCAATATCAACGACAACCCAAACAAGAGCGCCCCCACCACATCCAGCACCGGCCAGTTGTAAAAAATAAAACCCGACAGCGTCAGCACCAGCCCCATCCCAAACGCCAGCACCAGCGGAAGCAACGGCGTACCCACCAGCCAAACCCATCGCCGACCGGCAAACGCCACCGCTTTGCTGGGTGACAATCGCAAATCACGACAGGCATGCAAAGCGTTCATGCGCGCCACCGCACCGCCCAATATCGCCCACAACCCCAGTCCGTAAATCAGATACACCATCAGAAACAAACGATGCTGCGCCCACATCCACGAGGGCACCGTCACCAACATTTGCCGTAATGCCCCGACCACCGTGTTGCTGGGGGCGGGGGTATCGCTGATCAATTGTTGAACACCAAAATCCAGCGCGATGGCGGCACGAATCAACTTTTCAAATCCCCCGATCTGCGCTTCCAATGCCGCTGCAAACGGCCCGCGGGGTCTTTGCAAACGCACCTGATGCAAGCGATCCGCCCGTTGTTTTTGCAGATTGGTCACCCGTCTTTGAAGCTCATCCTTCCCCAACGGCGGGTCCATGCTGATCAGCCGTTGGTACTCACTGCTGTAATGTTCGTTGATGGCCCTGACCACCTGACGCACCGGCTCACGGGTTTCCAAATCGGGTCGCATCCCCAAACCCACGATGCCGCTGATACCGCCCAGACCCGACAGTTCGCCATACAACCGTCCCCGCACGGCCAGTCGCTGGCCTTCGACCCAAAACCCAAACGACTCGGCACTCATCGTCGCATAACGATTCAGTTCCCCCGGATACACCGACCGCCCCGGCAACGACGCATCCAGCACCCAACCGCCCAGGTACAACAACAGCACCAGCATCAGACACAAAAACAACTTGGGCGGATGCACCGCCAGCCGAAAAGCCCCGGCCAGTTTCAGCCAGACGAACGTCGCGGACCAGTCGATCTCCTGCACACGGATCGGCTTGGGTTTTTCTTCCATCATGCTTGGCTCAATCACAAAAAGTTGAGGGAACAGATTATTCCATCATCATACGGGGCAGGTAAAAGTGAGCCAAACCAACTGGTGGAGACACAGAGCCACGAGCGGAAGCCAGTGGTTCTTCAGGCAACCGCTCACTACCGTTCGCGGCTCCGTCCGGCCACACACAGCCGGGTGCGACACTTCGAACCGCGCAGCGGAAGCTGTCTTTGTGGCACCGCCGCCCCCGGCGGTGTGTATCAAAGGTAATCGATCCCAGCCGAGGGCGGCTGGGCTACTTAGGCCGGTGTCACACAGCGCCCTACGGGACGCTGTGTGGCACCGGGCTTTGGTGATCGCGGCACCCAACACAAAAGCCCCCGGTCAATGACCGGGGGCGATGCAACTTCATTACTAGACGTGTACTGCCTGTTGTTCCGCCGGCTCGATCGGTTCTTCGGGGGCGTGTTTGCCGTAGCGAAACATCACCAGTTGGCAGCTTGGGCAGTGGTAGGCGGGTAATTTATGGCGTCGTTCCCAGGTGAAAGTGCCGGGCAGGTGACGGGCGAACTCGACCGAGCCGTGCGGCTGACCTTTGCGAAACCAGAACATGCCTCCGCCGGTGGGCACGAAGCCATCCTGCATTTTGCTGTGACACTTTGGACAGAGCATGGCCGAACCCTCATGTGTTTTTGGCTTACGACGGCAATCAACATGTCAGCATCACCAACGCTGCACTTTCCAGTTTATCGACCAGGCGCAATTGATCCAAGCATTTTTCGAAGGATGCGGTTTATATGAAAAAAGCCCAGATATAGGTGCCACACAGCGAACCGCGCAGCGGAAGCTGTGTGTGTATTGTGGCACCGCCGCCCCCGGCGGTGTGTTCCAAAGCGGCGGATGGTATCCACCGTCTGCATGCGATCAGTATCGATCCGAGTTGACCGCCGATGACATCGGCGGCTTTGTCACACCCAGCCGAGGGCGGCTGGGCCACAACCTCATACGCGACAAGTCGCGGCGCTTACAAATACCCGGCCCCCGGTCATTGACCGGGGGCTAAGTGACGTTGATGGTCACATCTGCCGTGATAACTCCTGCAATTTTTTGATGCGGTTGGCGGTTTTGGGGTGGGTGGAAAACAATTGGTCGCCGCCGCCGCCGGACAAGGGCTGCACGATGAACATGTGGTTGTTGGTGGCCAATTCGCCTTGCAGCGGGATGCGTTTGGAATACGTTTCGAGTTTTTGCAAAGCGCTGATCAGGCCCTGGGGCGTGCCCGCGATGTAGGCCGCATCGTGGTCGGCCACATATTCACGGCTACGGCTGATCGCCATTTGAATAATCAATGCCGCGATCGGCGCCAGAATGATCATCGCCAGCATGAGCAAGGGATGCACCCCATTGTCGCGCGAGTTGCCCCCGCCCAGTATGGCAATCCAACCGAGCATGTTCAGCGCCCCGGCAATGGTGGCGGCAATGCACGAAATCAGCGTGTCACGATTTTTCACGTGCGCCAGTTCGTGAGCCATGACACCTTCGAGTTCTTCGTAGGTAAGCAGTTTCAAAGCACCATGGGTCACGGCCACGGCTGCGTTTTTCGGATTGCGTCCGGTGGCAAAAGCGTTGGGGGCCTCGTGCGGGCAAATGTAAACCTTGGGCATGGGCAACTTAGCATTTTCCGACAAGCGTCGCACCATATGTACCAGGTCCGGCGCGGTTTTTTCGTCCACCTGCTGGGCGTGCATCGACGCCAGGGCGATCTTGTCACTGAAAAAGTAGGCGACCACGTTCATCAGCCCGCCGAGGACAAAGGCCATGATCAGGCCCTGGGTTCCCCAGATGGAACCGATGGCCAAAATGATGCCGAACATTCCGCCCAGCAGAATCACCGTTTTCAGATTGTTGAATAAGCGCGTCATGGTTCCTTAGTTACCGAGTGTTTTTGGGTGTCCCGGCACGAGGGCATCGCTGATCCCACAGCATGATGCACTCATCGCCAAGGCCCTCTCGGTCGTCCAATCATACGCAAGATCGATGCCTTGTGTTCCCTTGCCAAAAGCTCATTTGCAGAACCAAGCCGGGAACGAGTCGCCGCGGCGACGAGGGCCTGGGTATTCGGTGATTGGAGGATGATCGTGATAGGTGTAGCTCAGCCACGGGCGCCTGAGGGAAAGCAACTTTGATTGTCCACACTGTATTGGTCTGTGGCACGCAGACGTGCCACAGCCACCCATCCGGGGCTAAAGCCCTCGGCGTCCGTTGATGATTAAACACATGATGGTTTTCTCCGGTTTGCCACAAGTTGCAGAAAAGGCGATAGTAACGTTCGATTTTCCTTCCAGCCGATCGGTTTGGCGTTTATAGTTCAAATGGGTTCCCGTATCCGATGGTTCCGGTCCACGAGGTGATTGATGCGCCGAGGCTTCACGCTCATCGAAATTCTGGTCGTGCTGGGCATCACCGTTCTGCTGTTGGCCATCGCCATCCCGGCACTCATCGGTGCCCGCAAACGCAGTGAGCAGGCCCAGTGCGGCAACAACCTTCGCCAAATCATGGCCGGTTGTATCAACTACTCCCTCGAATCACGTCAGTACATGATGTTCAGTAATTCCCAAACCCTCGAACAGGAAACCGATCCCGCAAAACCTCGTTGGACCACGGCGGGCTGGCTCTATAATTGGCATGATGCGAGTCGATCCCCTGCTTTCCCGGCATCCCGCCCAGACGGATATTCTGGCTTCCGCGGTGATGACATCAAAAACGGCATCATGTGGCATTATGTATCGACCAGTCGTAAAACTTTTTTCTGCCCATCGGGCAAGGAAACGCTCGAAGAGGACACCGGCAATGCAGAGGTGATGACCAGTTACATGATGAACTCCGCAGTCACCGGATTGAAGTCGAAAGTATTGCCGTTTCGAATTGATCGTTTTGAACCCAAACATATCGCCTTCTGGGAACCGCAGGAAGGACCGACGGGCAACTGGAATGATGGCAATATCGAACCCACCAACGGTCGCACTGAGCGCCATGTCGATGGGTTGAATGTGGTTGGCTTTGATGGGCATGTCGAATTCTGGACCAACTTCAAGTTTGACGAACAAAAAAACACGTCTAATGCCTCACAGTTGTGGTGCGATCCGCGCTATCCCGACACGGGCAGAGCGCCTTGATTTGACAGGCGATTTTGCTGGATTTGGATGTTGTGCATGAGTGAGTATGATGCTCACCATGTCCAACCCCACCATTCGCATCGGCATCATCGGCGGTTCCGGCCTGGCGGACGCTTTGGGCGCTCCGGCTGGTCGCTCCGAGTACCCCGACACCCCTTTTGGCAAACCCAGCGGCCCGATCACGCTGACGCAGATGGAGGGCCATGAAATCGCCCTGCTGTCTCGGCATGGGCCGGGGCATGTGTTTCCGCCGGGTTCTGTGCCTTATCGCGCCAATATTTTCGCGCTCAAATCACTGGGGGTGACGCATGTGATTGCCTCGGGTGCGACGGGGTCGTTGCGGGAACAGATTCAGCCGGGGGATTTGGTGATTGCCGATCAGGTGATTGATAAAACCAGCAGGCGGATCAGCACGTTTTACGAACGGGCTGCGGTGCATGTCGAGTTCAGCCAGCCGTTCTGCCCGGTGATGCGGGCGTGGTTGCTGGCCGCCGCCCAGCGGTTGACTGAGGTGAAAGTGCATGACCGGGGGACATATGTGTGCATGGAAGGGCCTGCGTTTTCGACCGTGGCCGAGTCGAACATGCACCGGCAATGGGGCGGGGACTTGATCGGCATGACCGTGATGCCCGAAGCCAAGCTGGCGCGGGAGGCGGAATTGGCCTATGCCCTGGTGGGTTTGCCGACGGATTACGATTGTTGGAAACCGCACGAGGCGGGCAAAGGGCAGCAGGAATTGCTGCGTGAAATCATTGGCAACCTGCAAAAAGCCAGCAACGCAGGGATTGCACTAATTCGCCAGGCCCTGCGCGATGTGAGCCTGTTGGAAGCCCAGCCCAGCCCGGCGCACCGTGCCCTGGCCTTGGCGATATGGTCGGATAAATCGCGCATCGACCCGGCTGAGGTGGCGCGATTGAAACCGCTTTGGGGAAGGTATTTTCAGGGATAAGGCATTCGTTTTTACAAGGATTAGCACGCCTGAGCTTCGTCGTCGCAACGAAGCTCAGGATTGCCTTGATAAAATCATGTTGTTTGAAGGAAAGCAATCCTGATCTTGCTTGAGGCAAGCAAGATCAGGCGTGAAGATAGCCAAGCAAGTTCAGGTGTGAAAAGAGCTACAGCATTTCATTTTTCGAATCATTCAAATAAAACTATCGTTGCACGTCATTTCCTGTTACGATGGTCGCAATAATGTGATCTTTTGATCCTCATATCTTCACACGACATCGCCCCCGGCTGTCGATGGAGCAGTTGCATGTGGTACAAGCCCTACGGCAACACGGGTAAACAAGTCTCGGTCATCGGCTTGGGTGGCATGCGTTTTCCCAAACCCGACGACCTGGATGCCATGGCTGAGGTGGTGTTGCACGCACATCAGCGCGGCATCAACTATTTCGACACCGCCCCTCACTACTGCAATGATAAAAGTGAAGCGATCATGGGCCGGGCGTTCCGTGCCATGCCCCGCGATTCTTTTTACTGTTCCAGCAAATGCGGCAGTGCCAAGGGCGATGAGTTTCGCCAAAGCCTGGAACGTTCCCTCGACCGATTGGGCGTCAGCACCATTGATTTTTTTCATGTCTGGTGTCTGCTCAAACCCGACCAATTGGCTCAGCGCGTGGCTGGGGGGGCCATTCCGGCTGCACTGCGCGCCCGGGAAGAGGGACTGATTCGTCACCTGGTCGTATCGGCTCACCTGGACGGCCCCAACATTCAGCGGGTGCTCG
>CAYRTH010000044.1:0-22221 GCA_964427135.1 uncultured Phycisphaeraceae bacterium | reverse complement strand
CGGTGCTTTAATCATCGGCTATCAAGCCGCGTGCCAGAGATTGTTCAGAGGACTCTTATGTTTTTCCATGGTATGGAAAGTTGCTATATATTCCCGGGGCGAATTATCAACACCGTGAATCGCCAGTTGCAATTTTTGCATATCATCCACTTTTTTCGGAGTATTCGTACAGACCTTTGTGTGAACAAGCTTTCCGACGAACACCTGGGACAAATCAATGGACGAAAAAAAACGCCTCTCGGTGCACTCTCCGCCGGTTCCGTTGTTGGTTTCGCTTCCACGCTTTGGATTCCTTTCGTTTTCAAATCACTTACCGCGGGAAAATATGTTGCATGTGTAAAAATTGCGTGAGCTTCGACACCTCAAGTACCCTCCCCCCTGCGGGAAGTACCTTAATACGTGCCATTGCCGGGGCTACGGCTTGATATGGCGCGTTCCGTCGGCCTGTGCTGTGCCATGCCCTGAACGGTCCGCTGCCTCAACGCATCCCGAATGACCGTGTCGCCCATTTCTAGCGATTGGGCAATCGCGGCATCGAATGCCGCGGCGCGCTCGCCAGGGGGCAGGCATCGTCGCCAGTAGCGCCCAGGGGTCGGGTAACGTATTGATATTTTCATTGGTCCATTTCCATGTTTCTGCGGTTGTCGGTCAATGCGACCAAGTAATCGCGCAAACGGTCGAGCCCCCAATACAGTTGCGTGTCTCTGAATACCTTCAGCGCAATCCGGCTGCGTGTTTGCAAGTGCCAGGGGGTGATGATCGTTGATCGCCCGTTGCCGAAGGTCAGGCGCAGGCCCGGCGTGCCTTTTTTGTTTCGGACGCCGGACTCAATTTTGACTGGTTCGCATGGGTGAACTTTTCTCATTGCGTGATCCTTTTTTGTAAGCCAGTGGTTGTGTCGCCGTGTCGCCGTGTCGGCTATTTTCTATAACTCCCCTTACGCGAGGCTCTTAAGAGATACTTTGGTGAAACTGCCGTCATGCCGTCATGGTTTGCCAGCGTCGGGCCTTGCCAGCCGCGGCCAGCAAACTTGCGAATTGGCATACAGCCAGTCCGTCGATTTTCGAGGGGGGTCAATTCTTCGCGCAACGCGGAGGCCATCTTTTGCTCAATTTCGGACTTTTGGAGATTTTTCACGGTGTGAGTCCTTTTCCGTTAGGAGTTTGCGAGCCAGTCAAAAACGCTGTTTTTGGGGCAGTTGCGCGTGTTTCGTTGTGTTGCGCTCATATCCCACCCCTTTTGTGGCTTGCATGCCACCCCTGTATAGGCCTTATATAATGATGTTTTGAGGCTATCTATTTAAAGAGTGTTGCGCTGTTGCGCTGTTGCGCTCAAAAAAATATCATTTTTTAGTTGCTATATAGGGCGCGCAACATCGTTCGCGTCGTCCGCGGGCGGGAAGTAGTAAATCTTCGCGGCAACCGAGTCCCCGTGGCGCACTGCCAGTCGGCGTTGCTCATACCCTGCGCGGGTGAGTTGGCGTCGCACGGCGCTCGGCGTACCCCCGGTTACGCGACTGGCGCACAGCCACACACTAAAGTGTGTGACATTTACGCCGACGCGGCCGTCAACGCGTAACGGGCCTCCGCCGACGCCGGTTGTCAGTGAATTGTATTTTTTGCTTTGATCCAAATCGCTCCAGTCGGTCACGGCGTGCGCGTCAGCATAATCGTGCAGATGCGCTACCATTTCGGCAACGTCGTCATTGTCGCTGAGAACGTCCTCAGCCACTGCAAAAATATCTTCGGACCATCGCGGCCATTTTTTTGCAGGCAATCTCACCACGATCCGTGCCGCGTCGGCGATTGCCGCGCGGACCTTGCTTGACGATAGAACGTCAGACGCTCGACCAAGGCGGACGCGACACGCTGGCAAAACAAGGTCGTATTCAGCGCCCTGTCCAGCATCAAGGCGCTCGATTTTGAGAATGCTCAATTGAAGACGAGCACTCAATCTCTTGAGTCGTGCGCCCGGATCGTTGCCCGTCGGCTGTTGGTCGTCGTCGTCCCAAGGCGTACCGCTTGGCAGGTCGCCGGCCTGCCGATGTGCCGCGACGGGTTGCGGCAGCGTTGGCCGTTGTTCGCGCAATCGCGAGCCAACTTCGCTCGCCGCCAGCCGGCGCGCGTCGGCCAATTTGTGCGCCAGTTCGCGCTGGTTCCAGGGTGGCTCGCATCGCCCGTTGTATTCCTGCAAAATCTGCATCGCCTCATCGTCACTCAGGCCAAAGCGCATAGCTTCGCAGGCTGCCTGCAAGGTTTGGTTATGCCCACCTTGGCCGGATACCGCGCCGGGCAGCTTCGCAACGTATGCTCGACATCGCTCCATCGCGTCGGGGCCGGTGGTGGTCGGCGGTGGTTCGCCCGTTGACTTCATCGTCAGCCCAGCTTCGCGCGCGGAGGCGTGAGCCAACTCTTTGACGCAGGCCAACAGATGCAAGGGGTCCACCGTTGCCGGTTCGCCATGGCCATGCCATTCGATTATTTCGCCGGTCGGATGCACCGAGCCAGGCAACACCGTTTGGCAACCAGTCGCGCGCAACTCTACTATCATTTGCCGATCACTACTTTGAAACTTGGTAGTCACAATCGGCGCGGAAACATAGTAAAGATAGTGCGACTCAGGCTTACTCGCGCGACCGAACACAGCGCCGGTCGGCGGAAGGTATTCGCGCGCCAGGGCCACGGCTTGCGGGTGGTCAATGTCGGCGTCGACCAGCCAATGAGATGGTTCGCCCAGCAGCGTGCCGATGTTCACGGGCTTGGCGTTAAAATGCTCGCCGACCGTCTCCGGCGTGATGCGCAGGCGCTGCCAGCCAGCCAGTGTCGGTGCTTTTTCGCCACGCGGTATTGGAATTACCGACCATCCGCGCGCGATGTAGCTTTTTGCGAGTTTAATCGGTTTCATTTTCGCTCCCTTTTGGCAGGGTTTCCAGCCATTCGCGCAGCTCGGCAGGCAAAAACAGCCGCCGACGTCCAACGCGCCGACTGGGTAGGTCGCCAGCGGCGGAAAGCTCCGCCACGGTTCGCGGCGATAAGCTCAACGCCCGTGCGGCGGCGGGTAGGTCGAGCGCCAGGGCGGGCACACTTCGGGGGTGCTTAGGTGTGGGGGCGCAGTCTCTCATTTTGCGCCGCCTTTCCCTTGCCGTTTGGCGCGGGCAAGCAGGGTCCGCTCCACGGCTTCCACATCGAAGAGCCAAGTGTCGCCGGCGCGTACGCCGGGTAGTCGGCCAGCGGCGGTCTCGGCCTCGACCCACTCGCGCTTCACGCCGTACCTTCGAGCGATCAGTTTCGCGTCAACCAGTTTTGGTAGTTTGAATCTCATGCCCCCAAATATATAACAAGGGTGCATGGTAGAAATGGTCGTATGGTATCAGGATGGTATCAAAATAGTATCAAAATGGATCGCGTGAATCAGCCATGTTTCAGGGCAAATCCAGACTTGCGACCATGTGGACGATGAACGATACCAGTCTTTTCCAAAGCGGGAAGTATCCGTTTGCATGTTGCTTCCGACATCCCTGACAGCTTCGATATTTCCGGGACGTTCATCGCAATGTGATTCTCTTTGAGCGCCTGAATAATGCACGATTGCGTTTCGTTTGGTACGAACCCGCTGGCAACCGCTGTTTTTTGGTTGGACTTGGCAGGCATCGGTTGACCGGCCAACACCAGAATCGCTTCGTTCGCCAGCATGAGTTTGGCCAGTGGTTCGGCTGCGTCGGACAGTTGCAGGCCCATCAGGGCATTTTCATCGCGGCTGTCGACCCATCGTGTCCAGGCAGTCAGCACCGCAGCTCCACGTTTTACGGCGGCACGGCTCCAGCGCGGCAGAATCGGCGGAGTATCCCCTTGCCGGGCGGCCAGCGGGAACATGACATTTGCACCGTCGATCGCGCGCACCAGCAGCACATCAACAACGATTCCATCATGCGTATCGCTGCGTATTTCCACCGGGGGGATCGGTGCGGCCAGTCGGGCCGTGAACAATTGAATGCGGATCACCGACATTGACAATCGGCCACGGTCGGCAGCCAGAATCGCTTCGCGCAGGTCCAACAGAGAGCGGCGTGCGTTGGCTTTCACCTCAACAAAGTCGGCGCGCGTCGCTTCATCAAGCAGATTGCGCCAAGCGGCGTCGAAAGTGTTGATCGGGTCGCTGGGCGCGCGTTTGCGTGCGGATGAGGCCATGATGTTCACCATTTAATCGGGGGGCCAGGCGGGGCGATGAAGGGTGAACGCTCCATCGGTCCCGCCGGGCTTTCGCTGGGGATCAGCCAGCGCCCATGTCCATGAGGCTACCAATTACAGGTCAATCTTCAATAGGCACGGCGGTTTGCTGTGCAAGTAATTTGCTCATCAACTTCACTTGCTCCGGGCTCATGCCCTTGATCAATTTCGCCAGTCGCAACGCATCCGACACGCCAGCTTGATCGTTGCCATGGGCCGGGCTTGCGGGATCGGGTACAATGCTGGTTGCTACGCTTTTCGCTACGCGCCGGTGGTCGATATGCGGTTTTACAGCGTTTTTGATGCGGTGGTTCGAATCCCCTTGGGGGTATTAGGTATCTGTTACATGCATCTCCGTACCCACTTGTGCATCAGAATCAAGAATTGAGTAGTGCCTGCATCGTCCTGCAAAGGGGGAGTGCCAAGCTTTTGGCTAGCACGTCGCAGAGCTTAGCTACAGCCTTGGTGAAATGTTCATCGATGGTCATGTGGTCATGGGTATCGGCCAGGGCTTGGATATGCCCCATCACAGCCCGACCATCCAGCCGACGCCGAAGCGGTCCACCAGCATCCCGAACCGCGGCGACCAGAACGTCTTGCCCAGCGGCATCGTCACCCGTCCGCCCTCGGACAACGCAGCGAAGGCCCGGTCCGCCTCCGCCTCCGTCGGCACGCTCAGCGAGAGCGAAAAGCCCTTAAACTCGCTGACCGGATCACAGCCGTCGGAGGCCATGACCACCGTGCCGCCGATGCGTAGCGATGCGTGCATTACTTTGTCGTCCCATCCGGGCGGGGCCATGCCGGCGGGCACGGGGTCCGGGCTTTCCTTGAAGCGCACGAGCATTTCGACCTCCGCGCCCAGGGCCTTTTTGTAGAACTCGATCGCCTCTTCACATCGGCCGTTGAAGAAAAGGTAGGGTTGGAGCATGTCAGTGTTCCTTATTGATGTGAGTGAGCGGAGTATCGGTTCGGTCAACGATATTCTTGGGTTGAATGGTGATCGGATCAATGGTTATCAATCGGAGGGCATCGATATCGTTCGCCGCTCCACAAGTTCCTGGCATGTATCGATCAAGGATAGTTCCGGGAGCGAATCAATGCCCAGTTGTCGCAGCATGTTCAGGCACTGCGCACGGTGGTGCGTCCCGTGGTCCAGCAGTTGAAGCAAAGCTGCCGACCGAGGGAAACGTACGACGAATGTCTCCGTAGGCTCCTTAAAGACGCTAACCACCTCGCCATGCAGGAATGCCTGATCCGATTCGGTTATCATCGATCTGATCTGCTCCCACACACGGTTATAGCGCTCGATCATGACGCCCAGGGGCAACGTCCCCGGCGAATCGAACCGAGGCGGGTCGTGACTCGATGCCCGGTCAAACCAATACTCCATGTTGGCGACGACATGGATCAGTGTGCGTCGCAGTGAACCCAACCCAATATCGAACTTACGATCAAGGTCTGCCTCCGTCAGTGAACGACACAAGTCGAACACCTGCTGGTTCGCCCAGCGGTCATATTCAATCAGGATGTGAAGTGGTTCTCCGTTCACGTCTGCATTCCTTGTCATCAAATAGTGGTTGCATGTCCCTGTCATCACACTTTCGGTCCAGCCTCATCATGCAAGCCCAGCCACCGCTGCTTTGATCTTTGCGATGTCGATTTTTTTCATGGTCATCATGGCGTCGAACGCCCGTTTGGCGGCGGCGGGATCGGGGTTGCTGATCGCCTGCGTCAGGGCCACGGGCGTAATCTGCCAATGCACGCCCCATTTGTCCTTGCACCAACCGCATTGACTCTCTTCGCCGCCCTGGCCGACGATCGCGTCCCAATACCGGTCCGTCTCGGCCTGATCGACAGTGGCAACCTGAAACGAGAACGCAAAGTTGTGCTTCACCGACGGCCCGCCGTTGAGTCCAAGACAGGGAATGCCCATCACTGTGAACTGCACCGTCAGTACATCCCCCTTCTTCCCGGATGGGTAGTCGCCCGGCGCACGATTCACCGCGCCGACCGATGAATCGGGAAACGTCGCAGCGTAAAATCGCGCCGCCTCCTCAGCTCCCCCGTCGTACCAGAGACAGATCGTATTCTTCGCAGTTTTATTCATCGGATGACTCCTGTTGCTGGTGGTTAATGAAACTGGCGTACCTCGACCGAAGCGCGACAGGCGATAACAGCTTTGCGAGCCCACGCCAGTGCCTCGTGCATATCCGCCACCTGTAACACCCAAAAGCCGCCGACGTGCTCGGTGCTTTTCAAATACGGCCCGTCGGTGGTGTGTACCTCACCACCAAACTGCACACGCAATGATTTGGCGTTACGGATCGGGTGCAGGCCGCCGACAAACACGCGGACCCCTGCTGCCACCATTTCATCATTGAGTGCATCAATGTCTCGGCCCATCGCTGCGTCCTCCGCAACAGCAGGGTCGTAGTCATTGGGCCGGTGAATCGCAATCATGTATCGTGGCATGGGCTTGCTCCGTGAAGGGGTCAGAGACTCGTGTCGGCCTCAACTTCATGATGCGAATCATGAGCCTGTAACTTGGAGGGTTGAAGCACCGTGGGTTACCACCCCCGGCTAGGTGTTGCAAAGCCGCCGATGGCATCGGCGGTCGGCTCGGATCGATACACATCGCATGAAGACGGCGGATGCCATCCGCCGCTTTGTGAATCACACCGCCGAGGGCGGCGGTGCCACAAAGCAAGGTAGTTTGGGCCTTGTAGCCCCGGCTCAGCCTACCCAGCTGGCAAAACACCGCTCCCTGACGGTCGCGGCTCGTAGATGCGTTTACCTTGGGGTATTTCATTATTTACTTGCGTTCGAATCAGAACAGGACGATCGTTTTGAACCCGCCGTAGATCATCCGCTTGCAGTCGAAGGGCATGGCTTTGGGCTTCATCATGTTGGCGATGCGAGGGTCCTTCATCACTTGGGCGTTGACGCGGTCGCGGTGGGCTTTGGATCGGTACACGATCCACGAAAACATGACGGTCTCATCGGGTTTTATCCGTACACCTTTGGGGAAAGGTGTGCAGAACGTCACATCCAGATCGTCACCCACGCACTCGCGGTATTCGAGCGCGCCATGCTCGATCCAAACCTTGCCCGCAGATCGAGCGATGCGGCGGTAAGCGGCAACATTATTCTTTGGTACTGGTACGACAAAGGCATCCACGTACTGTGGCATGAGTTTGCTCCATTGTGAAAATGAGGGGTCAATACAACGATACGGTTACGTTGACGTATTGGGCCCGTCCAAGTGCTCCGCCAGGCGGGCGAGAGTTGCGTGGCCGCCTTCGACCGCGCCGTATTTGGTTGCAACCTGGTCACGCAGGGCAGCCGAGGGAAACAGCATCCGAAGCGTCAGGTGCGTTTTGCCCTCTTTGCTGACGAAGGTGACCGTGCTGTGAAATTGCACCGCGTCGTGCGCGCCCTCCCCGGTATGGCGGTAGGTGATGCGCAGCGGGCGATGCACCTCGTCGTAATCAATGCGGTTAGTGTAGTCGGTGCCGTCAGGCCCGTGCATGGTGAACCGCCACGACCCGCCGGTGCGAAAGTCCATGTGATGAGTTGTGGTGGTGAACCCGCGCGGCCCCCACCAGTGTGTGATGGCTTCGGGCTTGGACCAGGCATCGAACACCACATCCGCCGGGGCATCGATCACACGGCTCACGACAATCTGCCGATCGTCATCCAGCGACAGCAGGTGATCATCAAGGCAGTCGAGCATGGAGTGAAACCCTGTTACAACCCCCATGGCCTCGTGCTTGCGACGATCCTCCGCAGTGGGGTGCGTGATGCGCACGGTCAGGCGGGTTTGTGGAGACGAATCACCCAGTGACTCGTGACGCCCAGGGTTGACCGGTTGGTAGTCCAGGTCCTCGAAGGTGATGGTGACGATCATGCCCTGAGGCAGGTCACCGGGTTTGTCGTTGTGATATCCATCGCCAAAGCCATCGGTGGTGACGAGGCGCTGCATGGGAACGACCTCGCGGAACACGCCCTCGGAGGGGTACTCGATGCCATCGGAGCCGATCATGATGTAACGCCATTGTCCGCCGGGGCGAAGGTCGTTTTTATCGATGCGGGCGGTGAAGCCGCGTGGGCCGTACCACTGGGCCAGGTGCTCGGCGTCGGTGTAGGCCTGCCACACCAGCTCGCGCGGGGCGTGGAACACCCGGCTGATGACCAGCGTGCGATCCGCATCATCACCCTCGGCCAGCACATGAACGGCAAGGTTGTCAAAGGCCTCACTCCAGCCGCCGCCGTGCGAATCGCGCGAGGCTTGGGTCGCCAGCCCGACCTGCTCGAACGTCATCGTCGTGCGACCATCATGCTCGGTGAGGGTCACGGTGATCACCGTGTCGGCTGATGGTTCCTGATGATTCTGCTCCCAAGCGTGAGTGAAAATCATGCGCTTTGGGGCGCTGAGTTCACGATAGGTGCCAAAGTGAATGTACTGGCTGCCATCGGGGCCACGCATGACGGATCGCCATTTGCCGCCCACACGAAGGTCGGTTTCGAAGGATAGCACGCTGAAATCTTTGGGGCAGAACCAGCGCATCAGGTGCTCACGGGTGGTCCATGCGTCCCACACCAGTCGGCGTGGAGCGTCAAAGGTGCGCGTCAGCGAAAGAATCCATGACTTGCGGGCTACTTCAGGGTTTGCGTTGGTCGTGACCATGCTTGTCCTTTCGCTTTAGTTCGTGAAGGTATTCATCAAGGCGGTCGAAGCTCTGTTCCCAGAACCGTCGGTACTCGGCGAGCCAGTCGGAAGCATCCCGCAACGGTACCGCCCGCAAACGGCATGGCCGCCACTGGGCCGAGCGACTGCGTTCGACCAGCCCCGCACGTTCGAGCACTTTCAAATGCTTGGACACCGCAGGCAGGGTCATGTCGAACGGCTGTGCCAGTTCGGTGACCGACCGTTCCCCCTGCGCCAACCGATCGAGAATCGACCGACGCGTCGGGTCCGCCAGGGCGGCAAATACGTTGCTCAATGGGTCGTCAGCGGTTACGGGGGCCATGGGTCATCGTCCTTGTATTTAACCAATTGGTAAAATAATAGACGTGGATTCAACCGAGTCAAGCATCGAGGGTACTTATTTGTTGGGGTTATGTGTACATGGGCTGGCGCCCATTTGACAGGCGGGACGCCTGCCCCACCAATCATTGAGTGATGAAACACCGAGGTGGGGTGGGCCGAGGTTGCAAGGCCCACCACAAACAACCACGGGTTGCCACCCGCGGCTGGGTGTAACAAAGCCGCCGATGTCATCGGCGGTCAGTGTTGATCGCCATACATCAACGCGATTCATCGAACAAAATGATTCATCGAACAATCATGTTGATCGAACCCGGCGGATGCCATCTGCCGCTTTGTGAATCACACCGCCGAGGGCGGCGGTGCCACAAAGCAAGGTAGGCTGGGCCTCGTTGACTCGGCCCAACCTACGTCAACCCGTGAAACTACAACGACCCGGACCAGTTAGCCGGGCACATGAGCACGGGTAAATCCGCTGCACGAATGATGGCTGTCGGAACATCGCCTGCAATCAGTCGTTTGAAGGCACCCTTGCTGGTCAAGCCGATGACGATCATGGTGCATTCACGGGCGTGAGCTGTATTGAGAATAGCCTTGGGCACGTCATCGGAAAACAACATGACCCCTTCCGCAGGCACGCCTGCGCTCTTCAACCCTTCGATGAGCAATTTCAACGTTTGTTCACCGCGCGCGCTGGCGTCGGCTTCACTTTCGTCCTGATCCTTGACTTCAGCCACGTGAGCCACCAGCACCTCTGCCCCCAGACGCTTGGCGAAGTCCGCCAGGGGAGCAGTTAGCTTTTCACTGGCCCAGGGGGAACTCACCGCAATCAACAGCCTGCTTTTGCTCAACGTCGTTCTCCTTGTCCGCCCAGTGTCAGCCGTAAGTTCGTTGGCAACTCACATTTTGTCATCATAAACCCGTTCATGCGAATCGCCAACATCCACGCCGACCGATCACCAGAGCATGAGTACAAACATGAGGCGATCAATGCGGGCGACTGGACTCGAACCAGCATGGGTTTCCCCACCAGATCCTAAGTCTGGCGCGTCTACCAATTCCGCCACGCCCGCTGCGAAAAGGCATTGTAAGATCATTGCCCTCAGCGCACCACCGAATGAATTCATCGGCCCTGAATTAAGTTTCTAAAGAACCGCGGGTTGCCACCCGCGGCTATGCAGAATGGTGCTTCGTCCGCGAAGCAACAGGTTGCCACCCGCGGGTGCCTGTGGTACGTCCGCGTACCACAGCCAAACCACTGTGGGCAGTCGATGACGCCTGCCCACAGCCACCCGGCAGCGCCACATTCCATCGCTTGCAACTTGCTGATTTTGCGATGGGGCGATACACTTACGCATCTCTGATTCGAGGCCGACCGTGACAGGTTTTGGGCGTGCAGGGTTTGCGACGTTCGCAGACCGCATGAAACCACCTGGCACGGACAGGGACGGTTGCATCACCGCCGGCGATGCGATGGTCCGAGCCTCCCGGAGGTGCCGAGCGCCCGTCGCGCTTGCTTATTCCAGCAAAATTGGCCCATAGTGTAACGGTAACACCCCAGGTTTTGGTCCTGGTATTTCTGGTTCAAATCCAGATGGGCCAGCTTTTTTAATTTCGAATTTCGAATGTCGAATGTCGAAATCAGCAAACCAATTCACCGCAGAGAACGCGGAGAACGCAGAGAAGAAAGAATCATGAATCATGGCGAATGGATCATGCACAAGGCCATTTTGTCAGTGGCTTGTTCTGAACATGATCATTTTCCCGCCGTAGCTTTTTCTTGGCGTCTTGGTTCCTTGGCGACTTGGCGTTAGGGCTTGAAATAATGTTTGAATCTCTGCGATCTCTGCGATCTCTGCGTTCTCTGCGGTGAAAATCCGCTTGAACAATCGGTGATCGCTGATGGATCAATCACCATGGCCGACCTGAATTCGACATCCGAAACTCTGACCGCCATCATTCTCGCAGCGGGCAAGGGTACGCGCATGGCAGGCCCCAACGCCGACCCGGCGCAAACCAAGCCCAAGGTCGTGTACCCCGTGGCTGGCGAGCCGATGGTGCGCTGGGTGGTGCGAGCCTGCCTCCAAGCCGGCGCCCAAAAGTGCATCGTCGTCGTCGGCTTCAAAGCCGAACTGGTGCAAGCCACACTCACCGACTTCCCCCAAGGCACGATCGAATTCGTCCATCAACATGAACAACTGGGCACCGGTCATGCCGCCCGCATGGCTCAACCTTTGTTCGCCAACCAACCCCCCTGCGACACATTCGTACTGGCCGGCGATGGTCCGCTGATTCGCGCCGACACGTTATGCAAACTGTTGCAAACGCATCGCACCACGCAAAGCTGTGCCACCCTCGCCACCGCCCTGCTCGATGATCCGACGGGGTACGGCCGAATCGTGCGTGATGCCAACCACAATTTCCAAGCCATCGTCGAACAAAAAGATTGCACGCCCGATCAGGTGAAAATCCGTGAGGTCAACCCCAGTTATTACTGCTTTCGCAGTGATCGGCTGTTTGCAACGCTCGGCGAAGTGAAAAACAGCAACAAGCAGGGTGAATATTACCTGACCGATGTGCCCGGACTGTTGCAGGCTGCCGGTGATCGTGTCACCGTGGTCGAAGCTGTGCCGCCCGAGGATGTGCTGGGCATCAACACCCCTGCTGACCTGGCGCTGGTCGATGGCATTCTGCGCAAGCGTTTGAAGAAGTGACCAAGTGGTCGAGTAATACAAATTTCGAATTTCGAATTTCGGATTTAAAAACAAGCCGGGAACGAGGCCGATAGGCCGAGGACCCGGGTATTGAAATTGAAGTGATGATAAGCAAGCTACGCCCTCACCCTAACCCTCTCCCGGGGGGAGAGGGGACCGACATGAGGTTCCACCATGAGCCGTGATGACCGCGATGATCTGAAAATATTCTGTGGTCGCGCCAGCAAGGAACTGACTGAGCGCATCTGCAAATACCTGGACATCCCCCAGGGCCAGGGCCACACCGACATGTTCCCCGATGGTGAACTGTTGGTGAAGGTGGACGAAGATGTGCGTGGGCGCGATTGTTACATCGTGCAATCGACCTATCACCCGGTCAACGCCCACCTGATGGAACTGCTGATTTGGATCGACTGTCTGCGTCGTGCCAGTGCTCGGCGTGTGACGGTGGTGATTCCCTACTTCGGTTACGCCCGGCAGGACCGCAAAGACGAAGGCCGCACCCCCATCACCGCCAAGCTGGTGGCCAACATCATCACCACCGCCGGGGCTGATCGTGTCATCACCCTTGACCTTCACGCTGAACAGATTCAAGGCTTTTTCGACATCCCCCTGGACCACCTGCACGCAGCCCCGGTGATCGTCAAATACATCGAAACCATCCGCAAACAGCTCGGCCCGATCGTGCTGGTCAGCCCCGATGTGGGCAATGTCAAACGTGCCAACCGTTACGCCCACTGGCTGGATGCGGAAATGGCCATCATCGACAAACGTCGTAAATCCGGCACCGAAGTCGTCAGTGCCAACATCATCGGCGATGTCAAAGACAAAACCGTCCTCATGATCGACGACATGATCAGCACCGGCGGAACCATCTGCGAAGCCGCCAAAATGGTCATCGCTCATGGCGCTCGTGATGTGATCGCCGCCTGTTCGCATCCGGTGCTCGTCGGCCTGGCGATGGAACGCTTATCCGAAGCACCCATCAGCAAGGTCATCGTGACCGACACCATCCCCAGCGGCCCGCGTTGTCGGCCGATCGAAAACAAACTCATCGAACTTTCCGTGGCTGAGCTTTTGGGCGAAGCCATTCACCGCATTCACCACAACCAATCGGTATCGAGCTTGTTCCGACGCAACGGCAAGTGATCGTTGTTGTTTTTTGAACTGAACCATCAGATGAACCCTTTTTTCAGATCGGAGTGAATCATGAGCAGCAAACCAATCCCCCAGGTCGCCGTCGCCAAGCGTGAAAAGCTGGGCAGCCGATATGCCGCACGACTGCGCAACCCCGGGCGTCTGCCCGCCGTGGTTTACGGCCACCATCAGGACCCCTTGCACGTCTCGGCAGACGCCAAGGAATTGATCAACGTACTGCACAGCCATGCCCACGTCATCGAAGTCAAGGTCGATGACAAAACCGAACCCTGCCTGGTGAAAGATGTGCAGTGGGACCACCTGGGCAGCAAAATCGTACACGTGGACCTGGAACGGGTGGACCTCAATGAAACCGTCACGCTCGAAGTCGATTTGAAACTCGTCGGCGAAGCCATCGGTTTGAAAGAAGGCGGCGCGATTCTGGAACATCCGCTTTCGTCCATCGAAATTCAATGTCTGGTGACGCAGATTCCCGACGACATCAAGGTCGATGTCAGCAACCTGGCGGTGGGCGATACCCTCCTGGTGCGCGATTTGAAATTGCCCACGGGTGTGAAAACCACGTTGGACGAAGAAACCGTCGTCGCCAGCGTGTCCAAGGTCAAGGAAGTGGTCATCGAAACCACCCCGGCGGAAGGTGCTGCGGCTGCGGCTCAACCGGAAGTCATTGGTCGCAAGGCTGAGGATGGTGCCCCGGCAGCCGAGGGTGACAAAAAGGCCCCAGCCGGTGATAAGAAGGCGGA
This sequence comes from uncultured Phycisphaeraceae bacterium, assembly GCA_964427135.1. Classification (GTDB taxonomy): domain Bacteria; phylum Planctomycetota; class Phycisphaerae; order Phycisphaerales; family Phycisphaeraceae; genus JAJXSS01. Next base: position 8,333 of record CAYRTH010000044.1, on the reverse strand, counting down.
GAAGAAATAATGGGTTGGGTCATGGTTTCCGCGTGTTGCGGGCCATTGGTCATTCGAGGTGGGGCTGGGGGCTTGGAGCTGGGAAAGACAAAGCCCTGCCCTGCCGCGAATGGATGGTTCCCAGCCCCTAGCTACCAGCCACCAGCTCCACTATCACCATGCGCCTGATCGTCGGCCTGGGCAATCCGGGCATCGAATACGAACGCACCCGCCACAACGCCGGTTTCATGGCGTTGGATCGGCTTGCGCAAAAACATCGACTGGATTTCGCCAACCAGAGCAAAACCAAGTTTCACAGCCTGCTGTTGGATGCGACCATCGCCGGCGAAAAGTGTCTCTTGCAAAAACCCATCACCTACATGAACCGCAGCGGGCTGGCGGTGGGCGAAGCAGCCACGTTTTACAAAATCGAACCCGTCGATGTGCTGATCGTCGTCGATGACCTGGCACTGCCCGTCGGTCAGCTTCGTTTACGTGGCGAAGGCTCGGCTGGCGGGCACAACGGCCTGACAGACATCGAACGCGCCCTGGGCACCAACAACTACCGTCGCCTGCGCATCGGCATCGACCCGCCCGGTCGCTTCTCGCAGATCGATTATGTGCTGGGTCGCTTCACGCCTGAACAGATGGACAAACTCGACCCCGCACTCGATCGGGCTGTCGATTGCATCGAATGTTGGATCAACGACGGATTGGCCAAAGCCATGACGCGGTTTAATGCGGGGTAAGGTAAACAAGCAATTGTGACGCCGAGGGCTTTAGCCCCGGATTGACACCTTTGCATATCCGGCCCTAAAGGGCACGGCGTCATAAAAACGGACGTTTGAAAATCAATCAAAACGCAGGGGCGTTGTTGGGGTTTTGCCGACGACGCGGGGCGGAGCCGCCGCCCTGTTGTTGCTGCTGTTGCGGACCCGCCTGCAATTGCTGCACAGTGTCACGCACAAACGTCATCACCGGCATGGGCACATGCATGGTGCCGACCATGGCACTGTCCTGCAAACTCACGCCCATCGCCACCGGCGGCAGATCGGCTGGCACCTGAATCGGCGGCACGCTCATCGGTATGAACATGTTCGCCAGACTGACAACACCGCCGAGACTTAAATAACTTTCCATCATCGGCTTTTCCGGGAGCGCCGAGCTCCGGGCATCGACGATCAATTTATCCGTCCCCAATCCGTTACCCGCTTTGAGCATTTTGATCGTCGCGCCCAGCAGCTGCGCATCGGTCGTCGAGGTGGACACGACATGATCACCCACCTGCGCGATGTAGCCGGTCTGCCCGGTGGCGCCCATCATCATCATGAACGGCATGGCTGGGTTGTTCTGCATCAGTTCCGGGGGCATCTGCATCTGCCAGGTGAACTGATCGACACTCACGCCTTCAATCTGCATCGCGCCAGCGGTGTACGAAGTGGTGTAGGTGATACCGGCAGCAGGGTCGTTCACGCTGGCGTCGGCCATGGGCATTTTGATATTGCTCATGGAGGCCATGATTTTTTTCATGCCTTCGACAAACCCCGGGGCGTCGGCGGAATCGACCAGTGTCACCACATTGAACATCGGCATGCCCATCTGCACCTGTGCCGGTATGTACATCACCTGAGCCATGCCCCGCATGTTCTGATACACCGGGATCATGTCTTTGATCAGGGTGACCACCCATTCCATCTGTCCGCCCTGGGTGTCCTTGCTCACCGCTTCCAACTGTTTCTGCACTTCACCCAGCAAAGCCTTGAGGTCGATGCCCTGAGCGTTCAGCGCCCCGGCTGCCAGGTAATTTTGGTTGACCACTTTCGAAAGCAAGCCCGCGGCTGGTGAACCATTTTTCAAGGCTTTGCCCAAAAAGCTGTCGGGCTTGAGTTGTGCGCCCATCGACAGCCCCAGCCCCTTGTCGGAAAGGTTGCCCGCAACCATGACCACTTGCGTATCGCGCACCAGGGTTGTGCCCGTCTGTGCGTACATGCTCATGATGGTTTGCAGCATGGCCATGTCCGCCGGTCCGGCGGTCATGCCCGGTTGGGCTGCCATGTCCTTTTGCATCTGGCCGAACTGCTTCATGCCTTCTTCGATCATCGGCAGCAGGCTGGGCGAAAGTTTGCGCATGTCGGCCAACATGACGATGTCGGCCTGGTCCAAGGTTTTCTGCGAAATGTCACCGGCATCCTTCAACCACATCGCACCCTGCTTGGCGGCTGTAAACGACTGCACCGCAGCCTTGTCATCCGACATCACCACAAACTTGCCCATGGCTTTCATGTAGTGATCTTCGCCATCCTTGTCCGTGCCGACCGTCAGCCCTTCTTCCGTACGCAGGTTGGTCAGGTTATTCATGAACGCATCAGCATCGGTCACCGGCACGAGGCCGATCATTTTCGGCGGCTCATTGTGACTGGCTTGCTGCTTGTTCTTCAAAGCCTCCGCTTGCTTTTCAAACCAGGTGGTGTCCGCGAGGGTGAGTATCAAAGCGCCATCCTCACGCAGGCCGCTCGCCAGGCCGGTTTCATCCTTTATCGTCGCCAGCAGGTTGTTCATCTCCCCGCTGGGCACACCCAGGGCCTTGGCCAGGTTGGCGACCTTGTCGGAAAACGCTTTGACATTGGGGATCACCACCGCAAACGGCGCCTTCTCAGGCAGGTTGTCCAGGGCTGCGACCAGTTCAGCCTTAGTGGCAAAACTTGGCTTGGCGCCCAACATGATCACCAACAGCATCAGCACCATGGCCGAGAGTGAACGTGAAAAATTGAACGACCCCATGATCAACTCCTTGTGAAAAATCGAACCCCTGATGTTGCGCAAGCGGTCAAGGCTTACGCATAGTAGACCGATTTAACGAGCCGCGACCGTGAGGGAGCGGTGTTTTATTTGTATCGACCCTACGATAAGACCGCTCCCTCACGGTCGCGGCTCGTTCATGCGTTTGCCCTGCATCAGTGGCATATCGGTTTGCTCACCGAATCATAGGGGCATAAAACATTCTGTAAGCTTAGATTCCACCCCGCAACAATGCAATACAATCATCGGTAGATGATACACCACGATTCAATCAAAGGTCGCAAAGTGCTTGTCGCCATGTCCGGCGGCGTTGACAGCTCCGTCGCAGCCGCACTTTTGCAACAACGCGGCTACCAGGTCGTCGGCTGTTTCATGCGCCTGGGCAGCCCCGATGAACCTGATACTCATACGTCATCCGGCCGTGAGTTGTTTGAAACCCGCCCCGATCAGCCCCGCACCCTGTCGTTGAAAATGCACCATCAGGGCTGCTGCTCGCTCAACGATGCCGCAGATGCGCGATTGGTGGCAGCCAAACTGAACATCCCGTTGTATGTGCTCAACTTTCGCAACGACTTTGACAAGGTGATTGATTACTTTGTCAGCGAGTACAACGCGGGACGAACGCCCAATCCGTGCGTGCGCTGCAATGATTGGCTCAAGTTCGGCAAACTGTTCACCTATGCCCAGTCCATCGAAGCCGACTTCATCGCCACCGGTCACTATGCCCGTATTGTGGTTGATGCAGTTGGTCAGTCGCGTTTGTGTCGAGGGTTGGATACGGACAAGGATCAAAGCTACGTGTTGTTTGGCACCCGTCGTGAACGATTGGGTTCGATGTTGCTGCCCATTGGCGACATGCGAAAATCGGAGGTGCGGGCGCTGGCAAAGCAGTTTGATTTGCCGGTGTTCGACAAACCCGATAGTCAGGAAATTTGTTTTGTGCCCGACAACGATTATGCCGGGCTGATTGAACGGCGAACCCCGCAACTTGTCAGTGAAGGTGAAATTGTGGACACCGGGGGCAAGGTGATCGGCAAGCATCGCGGGCAGCAGCATTTCACCATTGGTCAGCGGCGCGGCGTGGGCGTGGCGATGGGTCAGCCGATGTACGTGGTGGACAAGGATGCTCAAAGCAATCGGGTGACTTTGGGGCCGCGTGATGAGTTATTGGCGACAGGTTTACGTGCGGGGCAAACCCATTGGCTGGTCGATGCCCCTGCTGTTGGTGAGTCGATGCGGTGTGAAGTGAAAATTCGTTACAACAGCAAGCCCGTGACTGCGACAGTACAGGCGCTCGACACTGATACCTGGCAGGTGATTTTCAATCAGCCGCAACCAGCGGTCACCCCGGGGCAAGCCGTGGTCGCCTACGACGGCGATGTCGTGCTGGGCGGCGGCTGGATCGACGCGGCAATCAAGTGAGCAAGTGGTCGAGCGTAGATAATTTCGATTTTCGGATTTCGAATTTCGGATATTAAGAAATCAAGCCGGGAACGAGGCCGACCCCCGGGGGAGGCCGAGGGCCCGGGTATCTGACGAGTCCAAAGTCACAGGTCCAACGTCCAAGGTCAAATACAATCCGTGACTTTGGACTTTGGACCAAACCATACCCGAGTCCTCAACCTGTCGGTTTCGTCCTCGGCTTGTCTTCAAATTCGACGGCTTCAACAGCGGGTTCTCCCGCTAAATCCGAAATTCAAAATTCGAAATTGATATCGCTCACCCCACAGTCGATCGTCCAACCGAGTAATACTTGAACCCGTGCTCGGCCATGACATCGAGGCGATATAAATTGCGCCCATCGAAAATCACCGGCGACTTCATCGCTTTTTTCATATCCTCAAACTCAGGGTGACGGAACTCGTCCCAGTCCGTGCAAATGATCAGCGCATCAGCCTGCGGCAACGCGCTCATGGCATCTTCCGCATATTTAATGCGATCACCCACGCCCCGCATCAATTTGGCGGTTTCCTCGGCCACCGGGTCGTAAGCCACCACCTTGGCCCCAGCGTCCAACAGTTTTTTCATCAGCGTAATCGACGGGGCTTCGCGCACATCATCGGTGCCGGGTTTGAAAGCAATGCCCCACACAGCAATCTGTTTGCCCTGCAAGCCGGCTTCGCCTCCGAAGTGTTTGACGATTTTCTGCCAGAAGGCCTGCCGCTGCGCCTGGTTGACCGCATGCACGCTGGTGAGCAGGTTGGCCGGGTTATTGGCTTCCATACCCATCGATATCACGGCCAGCACATCTTTGGGGAAGCATGAGCCGCCGTAGCCCAAGCCGGGGTACAAAAATTGATTGCCAATGCGTTTGTCCGCGCACATGCCCCGACGCACTTCATCAATGTCCGCCCCGTAACTTTCGCACAGGTTGGCGATTTCGTTGATGAAGGAAATTTTCGTCGCCAGCATGGCGTTGGAAGCGTACTTGACCATTTCCGCACTGGGTATGTCCATCACGAAAATCGGATTGCCGTTGCGAACAAACGGTTCGTACAAATCGCGCAAACGGTCGGCTGTGCCCTTGTCATCCACCCCAATCACCACGCGATCGGGTTTGTTAAAGTCATTGATCGCTGCGCCCTCTTTCAAAAACTCCGGGTTCGATGCCATGCGAAACGGTTTTTGGGTCTGGGCTGCAATCGCGGCCCGTACCTTGGCGTTGGTGCCCACAGGTACGGTCGATTTGACAATGATGATTTTGGCGCGACGTTCATCATCGCCGCCGCCGGTGGGTCCGGGGCCTGCTTCGATGGCTTTGCCGATGTCCGTGGCCGCAGCAATCACATATTTGAGGTCCGCCCGACCCATGTCGTCACTGGGCGTGCCCACACAGATGAAAATGATTTCCGCTGACTGATATGCGTTTTTTTTATCGACGGTGAACTTCAACCGACCAGCCTTGGCATTACGCGCAATCAGTTCATCAAGGCCCGGTTCATAAATGGGCGACTTGCCGTTGTTGAGCATGTCGATTTTTTTGGGGTCCACATCCAGACAGGTGACCTGATTGCCCGTGTTGGCAAAGCAGGTGCCGGTGACCAGACCCACATAACCCGTGCCGACCATCGTGATACGCATAAGCCAATGCCCCTTGGTGTGTTTCTGAAAAACAAGCGAATCATGCGACGCCCGTGACGACCGCATGGTTTGACGGATAGCGCATGCATATCGCCCTGCCGCGCAGTGCGTGATTGTAACTTAATGTCGGTTAAGTCGGCGTGTGACTGCAATGTTCGTTGTCAACCTTCGTGAAAGTCGTCACATCAACATGAAAGCCCATACAAATTGCCACCCCGGCTAGACAGAACAATGCCTTGATTCTTCATAGCCGCGGGTGGTAACCCGCGGTGCTTCAAAATGAAAGATTGTGACTGGGCATGGTTTGAGCTGGCATGTCACAGTCAGAATCGCAAGTCCAGCAGTTGAGGCATAATGTTCTAGCGGTCACGGCTCGTTCAATCGATCAACCTGAGTTTGCTCTGCATGAAAGCCCAAGTATGGCCATACGCGGGTGATGCGATGTACAATCATCAATAGTGAAATTACGCTCAACAACGACTTATTTAATCGATATTGAAATAACGATTCTGGCGATGTAGTATTTTTCGTGACGCAAAACCGTATATGTTGAATCATCCGTATTAAGGACGAATTGGTCATGAGTACCCCCGAAACACCCGCAGCCGTGAAAATCAGTAAACCTGAACTCATCAAGCAGGCCAAGGATGGCTTTGATGTGCTCAAAGACCTGTTGCGATATTCCGACCAGGGCGACTTTGCCTCCATGCACAGCGACGATGAGCGCAAGGCTGACCTCGAAGTACGTTTCCGCTGGTTTGGAGCGTATCAGCAAAAACCCAACGTCGGCCACTTCATGTTGCGTGTCAAAGTGCCCGGCGGGCAAATCAGCCCGCAACAACTGCGAGCCATGGGCGACATCGCCCGCCAATATGGGCGCGGTTTTACCGACATCACCACCCGCCAAACCATTCAATATCACTGGCTCACCCTCGCCGACCTGCACCCGATTTTCCAAAAACTTTGGGACATCGGCATGACCTCGCAATTTGCCTGTGGCGATTGCCCGCGCAACATCGTGTCGTGCCCCCTGGCCGGCGTACAGAAAAACGAAATCATCGACACCACGCAACTGGCGCAACAGATCAGCGACATGTACAACGCAGCCGGTCGTGAATTTTCCAACCTGCCGCGTAAGTTCAAACCTTCGATCGGTGGCTGCCCCGATTTCTGCTGGCTCCCACAAATTCAAGATTACGCCCTTTACGGCGTCAAACGCAAAGACAACTCCGTCGGCTTTGGCCTGCTGATCGGTGGTGGTTTGTCCGACACGCCCCACTTTGCCCAACCCATGCGTGTGTTCGTCAAGCCGGAGCAGGTGATCGATGTCGCGCGCGGCATTGCCGCTCTGTTCCGCGATCATGGTTATCGTGAAAAGCGTAATCGCGCACGATTGAAATTTTTAGTGGCCGACAAGGGCTGGGAATGGACCCGTGCCACCCTCGAATCGATCATCGGTTACCAACTCGAACGCGACGACTCATTGCAACACCCTGCTGTGCGTGCACACGATCACATGGGTATCGGTGTACAAAAAGACGGACGCTATTACGTGGGGATTCCGGTCGAGCGCGGCCGTTGGACCGCCGATCAAATGAACCTCGTGGCCAACCTGTCCGATCGCTTTGCCGAGGGCGAAAAACGTATTCGTTTCACCATTCGTCAAAACGCCTTGATTTTGGACGTACCCAAGCAAAACCTCGATGCCTTGTCGCGTGAACTCGAACAATCCGGGCTGCCCCCTGCCGCTCACCCCTTGCGCACCACCTTGATTTCATGCACGGGTAATGAATTCTGCAACCTGGCGGTGGTGGAAACCAAGCACCGGGCTGGTCGCGTGCTCAAATGGTTGGAAGAGCACACCCCGGCCATGGATCAGCCGATGTCGATCAGTTTCACCGGCTGCCCCAATGCCTGCGCCCAATATCAGGTGCACGACATTGGTTTGACAGGCATTCCGGTGGTGCTGCCCAATCAGAAAACCGCGGAAGGAAAGCCGGTGAAGGTGGACGGGTACAACGTGCTTTTGGGTGCAGGCATGGGTGCTGACCCCAAATTCGGCGAAGTGATCGCCAAAAAAATACCCGGTGACTTGATTCACCTTTCACTCAAAAACCTGATCGATCACTACCTGGACGAACGCGCGGACGATGAAGAACCCTTCCGCAGTTGGGTGGTGCGCAACGAGCCCGAACGTTTGCAAAAGTTGATCGTCGAACCGACGCAAGCCCCCGACGCGATGGCGTTGAGTGTGTGACGATCAAGTGATTGGTTGAACGTGTGTCATTGTTGAGCGCGGACGCTTTGCGTCGGCGTCGTGATTAGTAATGCGAATGATCGTGTCATTTTGTAGCCCAGCCCCCGGGGGCGCCCCCGGCTGGGTTAATAAAGCCGCCGATGGCATCGGCGGTCGGCTCGAACTGGTGATTGGCGTCTCTGTTTTTCAATAAACACGGCGGATACCATCCGCCGCT